>NZ_JBICRM010000031.1:0-118847 GCF_043197025.1 Nonomuraea marmarensis | reverse complement strand
CCAGTGGGATAGCGGGCGGTGGTAGAAGATCACCCGTTCTACTGGATCTCCGTTCCTCTTGCCCCCACTTCGCCCCAACCCCTTGACGACCAAACCCTGGACCTTAACTACCCGGCCTTGGGGCTAGTCCTGATCAGACCGTACGCCGGAAGGCAGGCTCTGCCCATTGGTCACGGACATCGGACTTCGGTGCTCGCGAGCGCGGCGGGTGTGGGAGTGGGCACATCCGCGCGCGCCGGCGTCCTCGCCCCTGAGGTTCTCGCGGCTCGGGCCTCATCCCACGCCTCGGCAGACAGCGGCACCGTTGCGCGTGCCGTTAGCTTCTGGGAGGATTCAGCAAGCTTCCGCAAGGAAGGCAGGCGCACGTGCGCGAAGCGGAGACACCGGAGCAGATGCGGCGGCTTTTCGACCGATGGATAGCGGACGGGGAACGAATGCCGGCCCGCGGCTCCAAGATCCCCGACGTGTGTAACCTGGCGGACGGCACCGTCATACACGTCCGCCTCAGGCAGCGCGACCATCGACATCTTCACTGCCGAAGGCATCCGAATAAGGTTCACGTGCCATGACCGAAGAAGCTGACAGATAGGTAGACAAGCGCGCGGCGCTGGAGAGGGTCGGCTTCGTACCCGCGCCGGTCGATTTGATCCTTGACCGCACCAACCGTTGATCTTGCAAGTCGTTGTCGGTCTCTGTCAGTGCGCTTTCCCGAGGGGCGCGCCGCCCGCCGGGACGAGTTGGTTCACAGCAATGTCGAGGAAGTCCTTGACGAGCGGACTACGGTCTTTGGCCCTGGTCGCGAGCACGACCCGGCACGGTTCGATCCCTTCAACGGGAACGGTCGTGAGGTCGTGTCGAAGGGGGGCGTGGTCGCCGCCGGCTGGCGCGAGGGCGAGGGCCTGGCCGCTGGCGATGAGTTCGAGTTTGTCTGCCGCGGTCACGACGAGTGGGCCTTGGGGTGCCGGACGTCCGTCCGGGCGTGGGTCGAGACGCCAGAAAGCGTCATACGCGGCATCGGTGTACCGGACAAGGGCGTCGTCGGCGAAGTCGCCGATGGTGACCGACTTGCGGTCGGCGAGGCGATGGAACGTGGGCACCATGAGTACCCGGGGCTCCTCGTAGAGGGCCGTCACGCGTAGCTGGTCGGTCGGGAACGGCTCTCGGGCGAGGACTGCGTCCACCCGGTGATCCAGGAGGGCCGCGTTCACCTGGCTGAAGTCCAGATGCAGGGTGCGCACTTCGGCGTCGGGGCGCCGGTTGCGCAGTTCGCGCACCGCGGTGGTCACGATGAGGCCGCCGGTGTACCCGTTCGTGAATTCGCCGGGTTCAACGGCGGCGCGGGTCGTCGCCACGGCTTGTTGAGCGGAGTGCAGGAGCGCCTGCGCCTGAGGCAGGAAGATCCGGCCCGCCTCGGTGAGATGGCTGCCCTGTTTCGTGCGATCGAGCAGGCGGACGCCCAACCGTTGTTCGAGACGCTGAATCTGCCGGCTCAGGGACGGTTGGGCGAGGTGCAAGGCGTCGGCCGCGCGGTGGAAGTTGCCGTGCTCGGCGACGATCGTGAGTACCGCACCAGGCGGAGTTCGAGGTCCGCCGAGGAAGAGGGGAAGTCGGGCACGCCGCCAGGGTACTCGTGATACAGATTTCGCATCACGTGGTGCGGAGCAGGACTTGGACGCGGGGTGCCCATGGTTCTTAGCGTTGAGGCACAAGCCCGCCGCCTTCTGGGGCCGGGCCGACTCGAAGCCCAAAAGAGGATCGTCATCATGCGCATTTTTGTCACCGGTGCCACCGGGTACATCGGATCCGCGGTTGTCCGCGAGCTCCTCGAAGCAGGGCATCAGGTCATCGGCCTCGCACGCTCCGACACCGCCGCCGCGGCATTGTCAGCGGTCGGCGTGGACGTGCACCGCGGCGATCTGGAAGACCTCGACAGCTTGCGCGCCGGCGCCACTGCAGCGGACGGGGTTGTTCACGCGGCCAACAAGCACATTTCTGAGACCACGGATCCGGCCGCCCGCGCCCGGGTCGAACTGAGCGCCGCCGAGGCGATCGGGGCAGCACTTGAAGGCTCCGGCAAACCCTTCGCGTTCACCTCGGGAACCTTGGGCCTCACGCCCGGGCGCCTGAGTACGGAGGCGGACACCGGCGATCTCCAAGGGACCGGGGCACTGCGGCTTCCGACCGAGCACGCTGTGATCGCGATGGGCGAGCGCGGCGTGCGCTCGTCTGCGGTACGGCTCGCGCCGCTGGTGCACGGCGAGGGAGATCTCAAAGGCTTCATTCCGACTCTCGTCGGCCTTGCCCGGGCGAAGGGAATGTCCGCCTATGTCGGCGACGGAACGAACCGGTGGCCCGCCGTGCACCGGCTCGACGCGGCGCGCCTGTTCCGGCTGGCCGTGGAGGCCGCCCCGGCCGGCTCGCGCCTGCACGCGACCGGGGAAGAGGGGGTGCCTTTCCGGGAGATCGCTGAGGCCATCGGCGGTCTGTTGAAGGTGCCGGTCGTCAGCGTCGCCGCCGAGGACGCAGGCAACCACTTCAGTTTTCTCGGCCCCTTGGTGTCGATCGACAACCCGACGTCGAGCGCACTGACGCAGCAACGCCTGGGATGGCGGCCGACACATCCCCCGCTGATCGCGGACATCAAGGAAGGCCACTACTTCAACGAATAACCATTCATCTGCCGAGGCCCGGCAGGGCGAGCCGGCGCAGCCGGGCGGGGTCGGCGAGAATGTCCACTTCGACGATCTTCCCTTGGGCGATGGCGAAGCCCATGACGGCCAATGGTTGACCCTGGTCGGCTACGAGCACGCCGGCGGCCCCGTTCACCAGCACCGGGTGCGCGAATTGAGCACGCCACGCGAAGGCGAGCGCCTGCTCGGCCACAGCCGCCGCACCGGAGGCCGTCCTCGATGCGCCCGTAGGCCCCTCACCCACGTCTGCCCGCAGCATCACGTGGGGGTCGAGCACCGCGAGTAGCGCGTCGAAGTCGCCATTGCGCGACGCAGTGAGGAAGGCGTCAACGACCTCTCGCTGGCGGGCGATGTCGGGGTCGGGCACCGTGGCCGCCTGTACCCGACGGCGTGCGCGGCTGGCCAGCTGCCGTGCCGCGCTTGGTGAGCGGCCCACGATGGCGGCGATCTCGGCGAAGGGCAGGGCGAACATGTCATGCAGCACGAAGGCGAGCCGTTCGGAGGGAGTCAGCGTGTCGAGTACCACGAGCAGCGCCAGGCTCACCGAGTCGGCCAGCAGCGCTTGGTGCTCAGGGTCGGTCCCCTCCGCGATGGTCACGACCGGGTCGGGAACATGTACGTCCAGGGGCTCCTCGCGCCTCGCCCTCCGCGACTGCAGCATGTTCAGCGCCACCCGCGCCACGATGGTCGTGAACCATCCGCCCGGGTTCTCCACGCCGCTGGTGTCGGAACGGCTGAGGCGCAGCCAGGCTTCCTGCACCGCGTCCTCGGCCTCGCTGACCGAGCCGAGGATCCGGTAGGCCACCGCCCGTAGATGGGGGCGGTGGGCCTCGAATCGTGCGGCCAGGCAGTCGTTGTCGTCCATCGGTCACATTCCCTTGTCGCGGTCTGTCATACCAGTGACAGGACAAACCCAGCCGATGTGACATACGGATCGCAGTCACCGGCTGCGCCGATGGAGGAGGTCGCCGGTGGTTCGCATACCTGTGGTTCCCCCCGCTGAAGCCGGCCGGTGGATCAGGCTGGCCTACCACTATCTCAAAAGGCGCTTCGGTGAGGTGCCCGAGCCCCTCGCGGTGCTGGCCAACCACCGACGGCTCTTCTTCACCAACGCCGTGCACGAGGCGGCCGCCGGCAAAGCCGCGACAGCGCTCCCGCCCGACCTGAGCAATCTTGCGGTGTACCGGGTCGCCTCGACGATCGGCTGCTCATGGTGCGTGGACTTCGGCACCATGTTGCACCGCCTGGCCGGCCTCGACGTCGACCAACTCAGGCACATTGCCGACTGGGCCACCTCGCCGATATACACCGACGACGAGCGGGCGGTCATCGCCTACGCCGAGGCCATGACCGCGACACCGCCCGAGGTCACCGACGAGCAGGTGGCCGACCTGCGGCGGCGACTCGGGGACGCCGGAGTGGTCGAGCTGACCTATCAGATCGCGCACGAGAACATGCGTTCCCGGATGAACTCGGCGCTCGGAATCACCGCGCAAGGCTTCAGCACCGGCGAGGGCTGCCGTGTGCCATGGACCGACACCCGTACGCCCGCAAGGAAGACAGATGAGCCAACCAGACACCGGACCCGCCGCGCTGGTCGGTGAGCCGGTCACCCTGATCAACGTGTTCACCGTACCCCCCGCGGAGTCCGAACGGTTCCTGCGCCGCTGGGAGGACAACGCCCGGATCATGGCCGCCCAGCCGGGATTCATCCGAGCCCGCATGTACCGCGCGCTGGACGACGAGGTCGAGCTTCGCTTCATCAACGTCGCCGAATGGGACAGCGGGAAAGCCCTCGATCACGCCAGGGCCAATCCCGAATGGCGATCGTCGGTACAACGAGTACTGGACGACCCCGAGCTGCACATCACCGCCCGACCGGCGGTCTACCAACTCGACATCGACGTCCAGCCTGGTGATGCCCTGTGACCCCGCCCACGGCCTGGCTCTGACCGGAACCGATCGAGGCAAGAGACCTGGAGTGCCCCATGACCCAGAGAGCGAAGACCTTTTCTCCTTCTCGCCGACCAGAGCGCACGGCCCGCACAATCGAAACAACCGCGGTCGCCGCCACCTCGGCTTTCGCCGGTGGCGCCCTGCTGACCCAGACCGTGATCGTCCCGTACTGGCGGGCGATGGACCCGGCCGCATTCCTGCCGCATTTCGCGATCTACGGACCCGTCACCGGAGCGACGGTGTTCCCGTTCGAAGTCGCGTCCGTACTGCTGCTGGGCATCACCACGTACTCGACCGTCAAGAGCCGCCGGCCCGGAGGCCTGGCCTGGGCTCTAGCGACGACATGCATGGTCGGGACCCTCTTGCTCCTACCGATCTACTTCGTACGCGCGAACCTCGCCATGCTCGACCCCGCCTTCCCACCCCAGGCCGTGCACGCCGAGCTGACCGCCTGGTATCGCTGGGACTGGGTACGCGCCGGGCTGGGCCTGGCCTCGGCCGTCCTAGCCTGCATCGCGCTCACCGCCGGCCATGGTGAGAACGCCACCACACAGGGGTGACGCCGCGGAAAAGCCGCTCGGGCGAGGTCCTCTTCGTCGGCGCCACGGACGCAAAGGATCAAATACCGGCGTCCCTGGCGTCTCTCGTGTTAACGAACTCAAGCGGGCGTGCTATGACGAAATCATGACTATTAGTCGCCGGACATTGTTAGGTGCGGTCGTGCCGGTCACAGCGGCCGCGGGGCTGGTCGGCACAGGTGGGTCCGCGTGGGCGGTGGGCAGGGAGGAGGTGGTCGCCGCGCTGAGGACGACGGCGGACGGCAACTACGACGGCTCCGATCTGTGGCTGCGCTACATGCCGGTCAGCGACCCGGGTCTCCTCCGGAAGTATCGAGAATCGGTCACCACCGTCATCGTGGAGAATGCGGACCGGAACAAGGTGTACCGCCATTCGACGAACCTGAGCATGGCGCCGGGATCGACCGAAAGGCTCGTGGAGACCACCCTGGCGGCGGCCAGGGACGAACTGGTCAGAGGCCTGGGCGGACTGCTGGACCAGGCAGTGCCGGTGAAGACGAGCCCGGGCGACAGGATCCCCGACGGCGCTGTGATCGTGGGAACCCGGGACAGCTCAAGTGCCGTACGGCAGTACACCTCCGCCGACGATCTGGCTCCCGTCGGCGACGACGGCTACCTCATCCGGTCGTTTTCCAGGGGGACGCAGAGGTTCACCGTCATCGCCGGCAACACGGAGGCCGGGGCCCTGTACGGGACGTTCGCCTTCCTGCGGCGCTTGCAGACGCACAAGCCCATCACGAGGCTGGACATCTCCGAGTCCCCCAGAGTCAAGAACCGCCACTTGAACAACTGGGAGACCGTGCGCCTCTACGCCGGCAACAACGCCTCGGGAACGGGCGGTCTGAGCGGCGAAAACGGAACGATCTTCAACTTCGCCGCCACCGGCGCGAGTGCCGGGCGGAACCTGCCGGTCATCCTCGACCGCTACATCGTGGTGGCGCGAGCGATGGCGTCCGTGGGGATCAACGGCATCACCATCAACCTCGTCAACGCCGACAACGTCTATCTCACGGCGCAGTACATCGCGCAGGAGGCCGCGCTGGCCGACGCGCTGCGGCCGTACGGGATCAAGATCGCCCTGTCCATCAACTACACGGCGCCCACGGATCCCCGGTTCGCGCCGGACACGCTGACGAACGAGCAGCTGGATCCCCACGGCGACGAGTTCAGGGGATGGTGGAACCGGCGGGCCAGGATGCTGCGGGATTCCATCCCGGACTTCACCGGCTTCACCGTGAAGGCCAACTCCGAAGGCCAGCCGGGACCCCAGGACTTCGGCGACGACCACGGGGACGGTGCCAACGCCATCGCGGCGGCGGTGGCGCCCCTGGGCATGAAGATCTACTGGCGCACCTTCGTCTACAACGCCGATGTGGACGAGGATCGGCTGAAGAGGGCGTACCTGGAGTTCGGATACATCGACGACGAGCGCCGGCCCGACGGGACGAGAGGCCGCTTCCTGGACAACGTGTTCCTCCAGACCAAGAACGGTCCCCTGGACTTCCAGGCGAGGGAGCCCGTCCATCCGATGTTCGGCCGGATGGAGAACACCAACCAGGCGCTGGAACTGCAGGTCACCCAGGAGTACACCGGCCAGGACGAGATGCTCTGCTACCTGGCCCCCATGTGGGAGGAGGTTCTGAAGACCGACACGTACGCCACGGACGAGCGGGGCCGACTGCTCGGCAAGCGGCTGATGGGCCACATCGTGGACGGAACGGCTCAGCGCCACTCGGACACCGCCATCGTGGGCGTGGCCAACCTGGGCAACGCGGACAACGTGACCGGGCACCACTTCTCTCAGGCGAACCTGTTCGCCTTCGGCCGCCAGTCCTGGGACTGGACGCTGGACTCCGCGGACATCGCGGCCGACTGGGTCCGGATGACCTGGAGCAACCGCGAGCACGTGGTCGGCACCATCGTGAAGATGATGATGGGCTCCTGGGAAGCGCTGGTGAGCTATCAGACCCCGCTCGGCATCGCGCACCAGTTCCGATCAAGCGACCACTACGGCCCTAATCCCGCGGAACGGCTCGCGCGCGACGACTGGAGCCCCGTTTACTACAACAAAGCGGACAGCGTCGGCCTGGGCTACGACCGCTCCCCCACCGGGAGCGACTTCACCGCCCAGTACTTCCCCACTCTGGAAGCGAGATACGGCAACATCGGCACCGTCCCCGAGAACCTGCTGATGTGGTTCCACCACGTGTCCTGGGACCACCGGATGAGGAGCGGCAGGATCTTCTGGGACGAACTGGTCTACCGCTACCAGATGGGCGTCCAGTACGTCACCTGGATGCGGCTGACGTGGGATTCCCTGCAACCCTCCCTCGACGCCCGCCGCTTCTCCGAGGTCAAGGCCAAGCTCGCCATCCACGAAGCCGACGCCGGCGACTGGCGGGATACCTGCGTGAACTACTGGAAGGAGTTCAGCGGCAGGGACAATCCCGTAGACGATGGCCCGCTGTCGATCAAGATCGTGGTCAACGGGCGGACGATCGGTGGCTTCGACCTGTCCGCTTCGTCCTACACGATCCCCGTGGCCGCCGGCGCGTCACCGAAGATCACCAAGGTAAAACCGGCCGACCGGGCAGCGCGGTACGAGATCCTCTCGCAGGCGGACGACGTTCCCGGACAGGCCATCGTCAGAGTCACCAAGGAGGACTTCTTCGGGCCCATCGTGAAGAACTACGTCTTCATCATGGAGCACGACACAGTGCTCTAATCCACCTCCACAACGGCCTGGGCGAACTGGGCCGAGTACAGCCGGGCGTAGGCGCCGCCCGCGGCCACCAGCGACTCGTGCGTGCCCTGCTCGACGATCCGCCCGTTCTCCATGACCAGGATCAGGCTGGCGTCGCGGATCGTGGACAGGCGGTGGGCGATCACGAAGCTGGTACGCCCTTCGCGCAGCGTGCTCATCGCCCGCTGGATGAGCACCTCGGTCCGGGTGTCGACCGAGCTGGTCGCCTCGTCCAGGATCAGGATCGCCGGCTCGGACAGGAACGCCCGGGCGATCGTGATCAGCTGCTTCTCGCCCACGCTGACCGTCGCGCCCTCCTCGTCGATCACCGTGTCATAGCCGTCAGGCAGCGTGTGCGCGATGCGGTCCACGTGGGCGGCCTCCGCGGCGGCCTCGATGCGTTCGCGGGTGGCGCCTTCCGCCCCGTAGCCGATGTTCTCCGCGATCGTGCCGCCGAACAGCCAGGTGTCCTGCAGCACCATGCCGATGTTGGCGCGCAGCTCCTGCCTGGACATCTCGGCGATGTCCACGCCGTCGAGCGTGATACGGCCGCCGGTCACCTCGTAGAAGCGCATGATGAGGTTGACCAGCGTCGTCTTGCCCGCTCCCGTGGGGCCGACGATGGCCACGGTCTGGCCGGGCTCCACGGTCAGCGACAGGTTCTCGATCAGCGGCCGGTCCGGCGCGTAGCGGAAGGACACGTTCTCGAACGCCACGCGGCCCCTGATCTGTGCGGGCCGCGCGGGCTGGTCGGGCTCCGAGGACTGCTCCGGGGCCTCCAGTAGCTCGAAGACCCGCTCGGCCGAGGCGACGCCCGACTGCACCAGGTTCGCCATGCCGGCCACCTGAGTCAGCGGCTGGCTGAACTGCCGCGAGTACTGGATGAAGGCCTGCACGTCGCCCAGCGAGATTGAGCCCGAGGCCACCTTGAGCCCGCCCACCACGGCGACCAGCACGTAGTTGATGTTGCCGATGAACATCATCGCCGGCTGGATGAACCCGGAGATGAGCTGGGCGCGGAAGCTGGAGGTGAACAGGGCCTGGTTGTGCTCGGTGAAGGTCTCGGCGGCCTCCTTCTGCCTGCCGAACACCTTGACCAGCGTGTGCCCGCCGTACATCTCCTCGATGTGGCCGTTGAGCTTGCCCGTCGACGACCACTGCTTGATGAACTGCGGTTGCGACCGCTTGCCGATGGCCGCGGTGATGTAGATCGACAGCGGCACCGTGACCAGCGCGATGAGCGCCAGGAGCGGCGAGATCAGGAACATCATCACCAGCACCGCCACGACGGTCAGCACCGACGTGATGAGCTGGCTCATCGTCTGCTGCAGCGTCTGCGCGATGTTGTCGGTGTCGTTGGTGGCGCGGCTGAGGATCTCGCCGCGCGGCTGGCCGTCGAAGTAGCTCAGCGGCAGTCGCGCCAGCTTGGCCTCGATCTTCTCGCGCAGCCGGGACGCCGCCCGCTGCACGACGATCGTGGTCAGCCGGAACTGTACGATCCCGAGCACCGCCGCCAGCAGGTAGATCGCCAGCACCCAGCCCAGCACCTGGGCCAGCGCGGTGAAGTCGATGCCGTGGCCGGGCACCACGCTCATCGACGACACCATGTCGGCGAACGTGCTCTGGCCCCGGGCGCGCAGCCCCGCCACGGCCTGCTCCTTGGTGATCCCCGCGGGCAGTTGCGCCCCGATGATGCCGGAGAAGATCAGGTCCGTGGCGTGGCCGAGGATCTTGGGACCTGTCACGGTCAGCGCGACGCTGGCCGTACCGAGGGCCAGGACGACGGTCAGTAATGCGCGCTCGGGGCGCAGTAGCCGCAGCAGGCGGCGGAGCGAGCCGCCGAAGTCGAGGGCCTTCTCGGCGGGCCCGGACATCATCCTGCCCGGGCCGAAAGCCGGCTGAGGGCGGCGCGGGGGCGCCTCGGTCGTCATGCCGCGGCCTCCTGTTCGGTGAGCTGGGACAACACGATTTCCCGGTACGTCGGGCAGGTGGTCATGAGCTCGGCGTGGTTGCCGCTGCCGACCACGCGGCCGTCGTCGAGCACGAGGATGCGGTCGGCGTCGCGGATCGTGTTCACCCGCTGGGCCACGATGACGATCGTGGCGTCTGTGATCTCCTCGGTCAGCGCGGCGCGCAGCCGGGCGTCAGTGGCGTAGTCGAGAGCGGAGAAGGAGTCGTCGAACAGGTAGATCTCGGGCCGGTGCACCAATGTCCTGGCGATGGCCAGGCGCTGGCGCTGACCGCCGGAGACGTTCGTGCCGCCCTGGGAGATCGGCTCGTCCAGGCCGCCGGGCATCGCCTCGACGAACTCGCGGGCCTGGGCCACCTCCAGGGCCCGCCACAGCTCCTCGTCGGTCGCGTCCGGCTTGCCGTACCGCATGTTGGAGGCGACGGTGCCGGAGAAGAGGTAAGGCGACTGCGGGACCAGGCCGACCGCTCGGGAGAGCACGGCCGGGTCGAGGTCACGCACGTTGACACCGTCGACCAGGACCTCGCCGGCGCTCGCGTCGAACAGGCGCGGGATGAGGTTGAGCAGCGTCGTCTTACCGCTGCCCGTACTGCCGATGATCGCGGTGGTACGGCCAGGGCGTGCCACAAGGCTCACCTCGCACAGCACCGGCTCCTCGGCGCCCGGGTAGCGGAAGTCCACGGACCGCAACTCCAGCTCGCCGAGGCGTCTTTCCGGGCTGATGGGGCTGGCCGGCGGGTGGACGGTCGGCTCGGTGCCGAGCACCTCCTCGATGCGCTCGGCGCAGACCTCGGCCCGCGGGATCATCATGAACATGAACATCGCCATCATCACCGACATGAGAATCTGCATCAGGTAGGCGATGACCGCGGTCAGCGCGCCCACCTGCATGGTCCCGTCGGCGATGCGGTGGCCGCCGAACCACACCACGGCGACGCTGGACAGGTTCACCACCAGCATGACCGAGGGGAACATCAGCGCCATCAGCCGCCCGACCCGCAGCGACACGTCGGTCAGCTGGTCGTTGGCCACGCCGAAGCGCTCGCGCTCGTGCCGGTCGCGGACGAAGGCCCTGATGACCCGGATGCCGGTGATCTGCTCGCGCAGCACCTGGTTGATCCGGTCGATGCGCTCCTGCATCGTGCGGAAGAGCGGGCGCATCCGCATCACGATCAGGCTCACGATGACGATCATCACGGGCAGCACGACGACCAGCAGCGACGACAGCGTCGCGTCCTGGCGCAGCGCCAGCACGATGCCGCCGACGCACATGATCGGCGCGGCCACCATCATCGTGAATGTCATCAGCACGAGCAGCTGGATCTGCTGCACGTCGTTGGTGGTCCGGGTGATCAGGGACGGCGAGCCGAACCTGTTGACCTCCTGGGCGGAGAAGCCCTGCACCCGGTGGAAGATCGCGGCCCGCAGGTCCCTGCCCAAGGCCATCGAGGTCCGGGCGCCGTAGTAGACGGCCACGATCGAGCAGATGATCTGGATGAACGTCACACCGAGCATCACCAGCCCGATGCGTGCGATGTAACCGGTGTCACCCTTGACGACGCCGTCGTCGATGATGTCGGCGTTGAGTGTGGGGAGATAGAGCGTGGCCAGCGTCTGCACGAACTGGAAGAGGACGACGAGCGTGATCTCTTTCCCGTACGGCCTGAGCTGGACCCGCAGGAGACGGAGCAGCATCAAGTGCGGCTTTCTGTCGAAGGGATGGGGGCGGGCCGCACGAGCAGCCCATCGAGCAGAACGGAGACGATCTCCTCGTCTTTCATGTCTCCGAACTCGCCGTCCTGGCCGAAGCCGCGATGCACGCTCACCGCGATCAGCATGAGCAGCAGCTGTGCCGTGGCCTCGGGAGAGCGGCGCAGCCGGTCGCGGTCGGGCTCGACCAGGGCGGCGAGCCCGGCCAGTATCCGACGCCGGCCGTCCATCATCCGCTCGCGGAACTCGGCGTCGTCGGCCAACAGCTCCCTGGGCGCGGCGATGAGGTTGGCGTTGGCGCTCATCCCGGCCCGCAGCATCGTGACCGCCTTGCGCAGCCGCGTACGCAGCTCGATCCGCGTGCCGATGGCCGCCAGCGCGTCTACCGCCGGCTGCGGGTCGAACGCGCTCATCAGCGCCGCCCGCAGCAGCGAGGCCTTGTCGGGGAAGACGCCGAAGATCGTGCCCTCGGCCACGCCCGCGGCCTCGGCGATCTGGCGGGTGCTCACCGCGGTGCCGTACTCGCGCAGCAGGGGAAGCGTGGCGGCGATGAGCGCGGCACGGCGGTCTTCTGGCGCCATGGCCGGCACCCTTCGCCTTCTGGTCATGCGCACGAGCATAATGAGCGAGTACTCACTCGTTCAACTGGTTATCCGTCGATGCCGACCGCTACTGCGGGTGCCGGTCAATCGTCCGGCCTGGTACGCCGCCGGCGGGCGATGGGCAGATCGTCGGCCGACCATGAATTGGTCCTCAATTGGCCCACAGGATCGGACCTTATCGCTTGTACCGATTCCTGTCAGGCTGAGTGTGCGAGCGCAGGAAGCCGGCCCGCGCGGTGGACGCCTGCTGGGACCCTCCAGGAGTACTCACATGCGGCTGAGCTGTGTGGATGGAGTTTCCGGCAGGCGCAGTCTTGATACCACACACGCCAAAACCCGCCCTTCCCGTTCACCGGCTGCGAAGGCCCGTGTGCTCGACTGACTGGGGGAGGGGGACATGAACATCCGGCGTGGTATCTCGATTACAAGGCGTATCACTCTGTTCACCAGTGTGGTCGCGACACTCCTGTGCGCGCTCCTGGCCATAGCGCTCGTGGTGGCGTTCCATCGGTTCGCCACCGAATCCCTCGTCGAGGAGGTCACCGCTGCCGGTGGCCGGGTGGCCAGCGACGTGGAGCATAACGAGGTGGTCTCTCCCCTGGTCGAGCGGAGGGACCGCAACCTGCAGATCGTCGACCCTCGGGGGGTGGTCGTCGCCGCGACACCGCAGCTGCGAGGCAAGCCTGTCATGGCCCGCTTCACTCCCGACAGCCAGAACATCGCCAAGTCCGTCGTGTGCGGCGGGGTCTTCCCTTCCGGCGAATGCAACATCGTGGTCGCGCAGACGGCTCACCGGAAGGGTCAGGACTGGGTCGTCTACAGCGCCTCTCCCACCGTCCCTCCGTACGTCGATCCGTGGCTGGCCGCGACGGTGGCAGTCGCCGCGGCAGTGTTGGCCGCGGCCCTAACCGCCCTCGGTCATCGGATCGTCACCGCGTCCCTCAGGCCGGTGGCCGGCATCCGAGCGGAGCTCGACAAGATCAACGAGACCTGCCCCAACCGCCGGGTGCCGTTTCCGCCGAGCCAGGACGAGATCTACGATCTGGCCGACAGCGTCAACCAGACGCTGGCCCGGCTGCAGGCCGCGATGGCACAACAGCGCAATTTCACCTCGGACGCCTCTCATGAACTGCGCAGTCCCATCGCCGCGATGCGCGCCGAGGTCGAGGACGCCCTGTATGCACCTGAGGAGACCAGCGTGCCGACGGTGGGGAGAACCATCCTGGGCAGCTTGGACCGGATCGAGGCAATCGTGCGCGACCTGCTGACCATCGCACGAGAAGACGTAGGACGACCGGTCGAACACGAGCCGATCAACCTGGCCGAGCTCGTGACCACGGAGTGCGACAGGCGCCCTCATACAGGCAAGAGGTTCGTGTGCTCGCTCGAGCCCGGTGTGGTGGTCACCGGCGACCGGACGCGCTTGTCGCGCCTCCTTGGCAACCTGATCGACAACGCCGAGCGGCACGCCGCCGCCACGATCACCTTCCACGTACGGCAGGAGCCCAGCCCCAAGCGTGACGCCCGACGCTTTCCCAACGGCATCGCGATCCTGGAGGTGATCGACGACGGGCCGGGCATCGATCCGGACAAGCGCGAGCTGGTCTTCCAGCGGTTCGCCCGCCTCGACACCGCCCGCAACAGGCACGCCGGCGGCACCGGGCTGGGCCTGCCGATCGCCCGTCAGATCGCCATGGCACACGGTGGCACCCTCCAGATCGAGGACAGCCCCCATGGCGCGCGGTTCGTCCTGCGCCTCCCCCTCGGCTAAGGCGCCCCGAGCCAGGTGGCGACGATGCCGCGCCACTCGATGACTCGATGGATAAGGTGCGCTCGTGGTCAGGGGCTCGCGAACCCGGAGATCCCCGGCTTCGATGGAGGCACCGATCAGCGAGCCTTCAGGGCATGCGATCATCCGCTGTGGCACCATGAATAGGCACGTTATCCCAGGTGAGAGGCGATATACGATGAGCCGCGATCTCGAGGGAGCGGCCACGGCCGTGCGAGAGCGCAAAGTCGTCAAGCCGACTCCCGCCGAGCTCATGGAGGACACCGGGACCGGTCTGGACTACGGGGTCCGGCCGGACCGCATGCCCGGCTACCTCACCCCGATCGACCGTTTCTTCCTCCGCAGCCACGCACCCACTCCCCGTTTGGACGCGGCGACGTGGTCGCTTCGTATCGAAGGAGACGGGGTACGCGATCCGGTCACCTATACGTACGCCGATCTGTGGGATCACTTTCCGCTGGTCTCCGTGATCCGCACGATCGAGTGCGCGGGTAACCGCCGTAGGCTGTTCGGCGAGGCGTACGGACGCACGTTCGCGGGCACCCAGTGGGGGCGCGGCGCGATCGGCACCGCGGAATGGACCGGGGTGCGGCTGCGCGATCTGCTCGAACCGGCGGGGATCACCTCAGGGGCCCTGGAGGTCATGCCGGAAGCACTCGACCAGATCCGGGCCCGCCGTCCCATGCCGCTGGCCAAGGCACTTGCCGACGACACCCTGCTCGCACTGGTCATGAACGGCGAGACGCTGCCGCCCGACCACGGCTACCCTGCCCGGGTCGTGGTGTCCGGCTGGCTCGGTGCGGCCAGCATCAAGTGGGTGGGCCGGGTCGAGGTCTCCGAGCAGCCGCTGCGCGTCCCCTGGAACACCGAGGACTACGTGCTGATCGGCCCGGACCACCCGGCCCGCCCGACGCCGATCACCACCATACCGGTGGCGAGCCTGGTGGAACTGCCGTGGCCGGCACGGCTGCGGGCGGCACCACAGGTCATCCGGGGGCGTGCGTTCGCAGGGGAGAACACGGTCACGGCCGTCGAATACCGCATCGACGAAGGCCCCTGGCGTGCGGCCTCGCTGGCTCCCCCGCAGCTGCCCGCGGCCTGGATCCGCTGGCAGTTCGCCTGGGATCCACGCCCCGGCGATCACATCATCCAAGTACGCGCCACCGATGACCAGGGCCGCACCCAGCCCGACACCGTCCCGTGGAACGACCTCGGCTACCTCTATCATCCGGTGCTGTCCCATCCCGTCCGGGTCGAACCATAGAGGGCCCGCAGCCGGCCCGTGGCGTGATGTCGGCGACCGCGGCCCCGGCGAGCAGCCGCTCTCCTTCCCCGATCACAGCCATCGGACCCGCCCGCGGAAGCGGTCGAGGAAGAGCCCGTTGCGCTCGTCGCCGCCCGGCGCGTTCCCGCTGCGCCAGATCTCGGGAACCGTGCCGCGCTCGGCCAGCTCGGCGATCGTCGCGGCCATGACGCAGTTGCGCGTGTAGGCGTTGGCGAACGTCGAGATCGCGGAGTCCGGTGCCGCGGCGGCGCGTACCGCGGCCGCGGCGCTGCGCGCGGCTCTCGCCGTCCGCGATGAGGCCAGGGTGGTCTTCGCGGCCGCGCCCTCGCAGCGGGAGACGCTGGCCGGCCTGCGCGCGGCTGAGGGGATCGACTGGTCCAGGGTCGTCGTCTTCCACATGGACGAGTACATCGGCCTGCCCGCGGACGCGCCCCAGCGGTTCGGCCGCTTCCTCCACCACGAGCTCTGGAACGCCGTACGGCCGGGCGCGGTCCACGTGATCGAACCGCGCGACGACCCGGAGGCGGAGAGCGCGCGCTACGCCGAGCTTCTCGCCCGCGGCCCGATCGACCTGGTCTGCCTGGGCATCGGCGACAACGGCCACCTGGCGTTCAACGATCCTCCGGTGGCCGACTTCGCCGATCCCCTTGCGGTCAAGGTCGTCGAGCTCGACGACGCCTGCCGGCGGCAGCAGGTCAGCGACGGGTGCTTCGCCACGCTCGCGGACGTGCCCGAGCGGGCGATCACGCTGACCGTTCCCACGCTGATGGCCGGGCGTACGCTGGTCGCTACCGTGCCTGGCGCGAACAAGAAGGCCGCGCTCGCCGCCGCGCTCGACGGGCCGGTCGCCGAGAGCTGTCCCGCCTCCGTCCTGCGCACCCACCCGGACTGCACGCTCTTCGCCGACCTGGAGGCCTACCAGTGAGAATCACCGACGCCAAGGTCATCGTCACGAGCCCGGGCCGGAACTTCGTCACCCTGAAGATCACGACCTCGGACGGTGTCACCGGCATCGGCGACGCGACGCTCAACGGCAGGGAGCTCTCGGTCGCGTCCTACCTGCGCGACCACGTCTGCCCGCTGCTCATCGGCCGCGACCCCGCGCGCATCGAGGACACCTGGCAGTACCTCTACCGCGGCGCGTACTGGCGGCGCGGCCCGGTCACGATGACCGCGATCGCGGCCGTCGACACCGCGCTGTGGGACATCAAGGGCAAGGTCGCCGGGCTGCCCGTCTACCAGCTGCTCGGCGGGCGCTCGCGCGCGGGCGTCACGGTGTACGGCCACGCCAACGGCGAGACGATTCCCGAGGTGCTCGACGAGGTCGCGAGATATGTCGATCTCGGCTACCGCGCGGTCCGCGTGCAGTGCGGCATCCCCGGTCTCGACGCGACCTACGGCGTCAGCAGGGACAAGATGTTCTACGAGCCCGCTGACGCGAATCTGCCGAGCGAGGCCACCTGGTCGACCGAGCGCTACCTGCGCGTCGTGCCCGAGCTGTTCGCCGCCGTCCGCGACCGCTTCGGCTACGACCTGCGCATCCTGCACGACATCCACCACCGGCTCACCCCGATCGAGGCCGGCGGGCTCGGTTCCCGGCTGGAGGAGTACGCGCCGTTCTGGCTGGAGGATCCGGTGCCCGCCGAGCTCCAGGACGGGTTCCGGCTGATCAGGCAGCACACCACGGCACCGATCGCGGTCGGCGAGGTGTTCAACTCGATCTGGGACTGCGAACAGCTGATCCGCGAGCAGCTCATCGACTTCATCCGGGCCACGGTCGTCCACGCGGGCGGGATCACCCACCTGCGGCGGATCTTCGACCTCGCCGCGCTCCACCACGTGCGCACCGGCTCGCACGGCGCCACCGATCTCTCCCCCGCCTGCATGTCGGCCGCGCTCCACCTGGACATCGCCGTCCCGAACTTCGGCATCCAGGAGTACATGCGGCACACCGAGGCCACCGACGAGGTGTTCCCGCACGGTTACCGCTTCGCCGACGGGTACCTCCATCCGAGCGAGGAGCCCGGCCTCGGCGTCGACATCGACGAGAAGCTCGCCGCCCGCTACCCCTACGAACCGGCCTACCTGCCGGTCAACCGGCTGACAGACGGGAGCATGCACAATTGGTGAGGCTCAGCCGCGCCACCCTGTCCAGGGTCGCGCCCGCCGCGCGCCCGCTCGCGGAGCCGCGCGCCACCGGCGTCGTGCACCTGGGCATCGGCGCCTTCCACCGGGCCCACCAGGCCGTCTACACCGAGCGCGCCATGGCCGCGACCGGCGACGACCGCTGGGGCATCTGCGGAGCCAGCCAGCGCAGCACCGACGTGGCCGACCGGCTCCGCCCCCAGGACTGCCTGTACGGCATGCGCGCCGGCGACGAGGTCCGCGTGGTCGGATCCGTGCGCGACGTGCTCGCCCCCGGTGACGACCTCGCCGCACGGCTGGCCGCACCCGAGACCGCGGTGGTCACGCTGACCATCACGGAGAAGGCGTACCGCCGCGACCCGCTGCCTGGCGCGATCGGGAGGCTTGTCGCCGGGCTACGCGCCCGTGCCACCGCGGACGCGGGCCCGCTCACCGTCCTCTCCTGCGACAACCTCCCCGGCAACGGCGCGACTCTCGCCGGGCTCGTGGCGGAACTGTGCGAGCCGCCGCTGCTCGAGTGGGTCGAGGAGAGCGTCACCTTCCCTGCCACCATGGTGGACCGGATCGTCCCTGCGACCACGCAGGCCGACCTGGACGACATGGCCGCCAGGCTCGGCGTGACCGACCTGGGCGCGGTCGTCACCGAGCCGTTCACGCAGTGGGTGATCGAGGATCGCTTCGCCGGGGACCGGCCGGCCTGGGACCAGGCGGGCGCGCTCCTGGTGGGTGACGTCCGGCCGTACGAGCGCATGAAGCTGCGCCTGCTCAACGGCAGCCATTCGGCCATCGCCTACCTCTCGGGCGCGGCGCACGTGTCCGAGGCCGTGGGCGATCCCGCGTTCGCCGGGTTCCTCCGCCGGCTGATGGACGACGACCTCTCACCCACCTTGGACGGGCTGGACGGGTTCGACCTCGCAGGGTACAAGGAGTCGTTGCTGGCCAGGTTCGCCAACCCCGGCCTGCGGCACCGCGTCGCGCAGATCGCGGTGGACGGCTCGCAGAAGCTGCCGCAGCGCCTGCTCGACCCGGCGCGCGACCGGCTGGCCGGCGGACACGAGCCCCGGTGGATCGCGCTGTCCGTGGCCGGGTGGATGCGGTACGTCACCGAGGCCCGCGACTTGGACGACCCGCTGGCCGATCGGCTGCGCGGCGACGGGACGGCCTCCGCCGCGGCGACCGTGAACCGCCTGCTGGCGATCGAGGAGATCTTCGGTGCCGATCTCCGGGAGAACCGGGTTTTCCGCGATCTGGTCACGGACTGCCTGGAGCGGCTCAACGCCGACGGCGTCCCTGCCACCCTCCGCGCGCTCGATGCCGGCCGGCCGTGATTGGGATTTCGGCGGATCGCTAACGCCCACGGGATGGTCCACCGTTCCGGTGGAAAACTTGACCGAACGTTCCAGATAGGCGTAAATTGCTCGAATGGCACGAGTCAGGGAGTTCGACACCGAGGCCGCGGTGGAGGCGGCGATGATCGCCTTCCGTCGCACCGGATACGAGGGGACCTCGGCGCAGGACCTGGTCGACGCCACAGGGATCGGGCGGGGGTCGTTGTACGCCGCCTTCGGCAGCAAGGAAGGGCTGTACCTGGCGGCGGTGGACCGCTACCGGGAGAGATACGCCCAGCCACTGATCGAGATCCTGCGCAACGGGACCCCGGCGCGGGAACTGCTCCGCGCAGCCCTGGTCGACCTGGTGGACGAGATCGTGCGCGATGGCGACCACCAGGCGTGCCTGATTGTCAGCGCCGCGATTGAACGGTTGCCCCACGATCCCAAGGTCGCCGAGCGCGTGCGATCGACGACGTCGTCGCTGGAGGATGCGTTGACCGAGGTGATCAAGGAAGCCCAGGCCAACGGCCAGGTCGCGAGCCGCCGCAACACAAGGGACCTGGCACGATTCTTCGTGATGGCCACGCACGGCCTCCGCGTCACGGGCGCCATCAACAAGGACCGCAGGTCACTGATGGCCACCGTGGAGGTTGCCCTGGGCTGCCTTGACTGAGTTTTCATGCCTCGAATCTGTAATGATCGATCAAGAATTTTGGCCGAGGCGGTGGATGCACTCACCGGGGCCCCGCGAGCGGCGCCAGCCGGTCTGGGATCGTCCGGGATCGACGTCATGGTCCTGTGAAGGGGATGTTGAGCCAGGGACTGTTCGGGTCGGTCGTCAGGATTCTGTGCGCGTTGAGCATCTCCCCGTACCAGTCGCCGAACTCCTCCTCGTCGAAGTGGAGGCAACGTCCCAGGATGTAGGCGGCCGAAAACTCCTCCCAGGAGCGGTAGCTCATCCGGCTTAGCCGCCCGGCACGTAGGACCGCCCGTTCAGCCTCGTCCAGGTCGCAGTAGCGGGCACCGAGTCCCCAGCGGGCCATCTTCGAAGCCCGCCCGTAGTCCCACGCCTCCACCGAGCGTACGAAGCTGCTCTCGGCGAGCAGCCCGTCCGCGCGGAATCGCCCCTCGTACCGGGTGATTCGTCCGATGAGTCGTTGCGCTCCGGCGACCTGGGCCTCCGTCTCGACATCGTTCCGGGGGGCCGTGCTGGTGACCCCGTCGGGGGTCGTCCCCTGCTCGGCGGCGCGGTGCCGTAGGGCGCGCGAGGTCACCTGCCGCCAGTGGCCCACCTCGACCACGCCACCGAAGTCGCGGGCGAGGGTGCTGCGTATTCCCAGCACAAATGCCCAGACCGGGCTGCTCATCTCCGCCCTGAGGAGGGTGTCCTCCGCACGCCGCCACTCTTCTCGGCTGGTGATCCCCCACCACTCCTGCAGGCGTCGCCTCTCGTGGTTGTAGCCGGTGCCGTGCCAGCCCATCGCGTTCCAGAGGGAGGCGTTGTGCACGCAGAGAAGCGCTCCGCAGGCGAGGCCGTGAGCGACGGGGCCGTGCAGCGGGCCCCCGTTCCGCAACGTGCGTAGTCGATTGCGCGCAGGGTAGGACATCCGGCCGGCGTGCCAGCGCCATGCGTGCCGATGGGCGGCCGTCGCGGGAAAGAACCCTTCACAGGGGGTGCCGGGATTGATGGCCAGCCACTCATCGTCCAGGGGCCAATCATCGGCGAGTTGGCCCAGGCCGGCCGTGAAATAGACCGGGTCGGGCGCGGGCGCCGGGAGCATCCCATCGGTGAAGAACGCGAGACTCTTGGGGCCAGGCCGGGGGCTCCAGTATGCGGGGCGGTACTGAACCCAGCCGGGGTTGGAGTCGGCCCAGGCACGCGACATCGCGTGATAAAGGTCTGCGCCGGCGAGGACGTCGAAGTACGCGTTCCAGTCGCCGCGCATCTTGGCCTCATACAGACCACGTTCGATATCGGAAGGTGCCTGCCACGAAGGGACGGGTGCCGCTGCTCCTCCCCCGTGGGGTGTGCCCTGTTTCGCGATGAGATCAGGATCTACGCCATTCCACGTCCCCATGCCCCAGTACATTACAACCGTCCCACAGCCTTGCTCCGTGGTGACGGCCGGCCTCCCTGTTGTCCAGCCGCCGGACGACGGCGACAAGGACAGTCCTCTCTCTCGCCTATGGCCCCGGCTCAGTCCGAGCCCGGCAGCGATAAACCCCTGAGCCGTGAGGTAATCATCGCTTCCACCACGAAGTTGGGACCGGAGGCCGCCCGACGGTTCTGTGGATCGAACTGACCGGTTGCGAAACGGCAAGAGGGGTCTAATTTGTCGATTTCGACAGGGGCTTGAGTCTTTCGGGCGAGACTTGCAGCTGAATGACGCCGTCTTGTATCGACCGCGCCTGCCAGACAACCCAGTCCGGCCCGACCTGACTGGCATCGATGGGTTCGAATGTCAGATGGTAATGCTGGTCGGTGAGATAGTTGGACGGGCCCTCGTCATGGGACGCCACCCGTTCATACACGACCTGGAGATCATGCTTTTTGATCTCATCGAGCACCTCAGCCACCGGCCGCTCGTGTGCCTCGACCCCTTGAAGCACCTCGCCGGGGTCTGTGGCAAGACTCGGGTGTTGGTAGGTCTCCCCCTGCTGTGCGGGTCTGCCTACCTGGAACGACACGGTCCCGTGGACGTCTTCGGCGAGGCGTACGGCGAGGCGACAGTCGCCCTGCCCTATCTGGCAGCCGGAAGGCTCCTTACCCGCAGTGATGACGATACGGGCGCGAGGCGTTCCGTCATCTCCCGGCAGCGGGCTGGGCCTCGGCCCGCTCCGGTCGAGCCGGACCACCCTGCCTACGTCTGCCGGGGAAGCCGGAACCAGACGCAGCCGCACATCCAACCCCACCGCCCTGAACCCCTCCGCATAGCGCTCATGGTCGGCGAGAGGGTCCTTGATCTCGGCCACCCAATAGCCATCTTCCTTCTCGATCTCGATGGCGGCGTTGGCGTAGGACGTCGCGCTACCCGGCCCGCTGGGCACCACACTCGGGCCGATCACCAGAGCTGCTGCCAGCGCTGCGGTCAATACGGCGCCGACGATCAACCCCCGGCTCAGGTTCGAGGTGAGCACGAGTGAGCGCCGGCGGTTCGGCCGGTGCGGTGCCGCCGGGTGCCCCGATCGCCAGCCGATGGACCCGGCCAGAGCGTCCGGATCGGGCATGGATATCTCGGCGCGCATCTGCTGGAGCAGCTTCATCTCATCCATCTGACACCTCTCCCAGAGCTTTGCGCAGCTTGGCGCGAGTCCTGTTCAGCCGCGAACGGACCGTCCCTACGGGGATGTCCAGCACGTCGGCAACCTGCTGGTACGTCAGTTCGCCCCAGGCGACCAGCAACACCAGATCGCGATCGGCTTTGCGCAGGTCCGCCAGCGCCTCCGCCAGGCGTGGAGTCACAGCTGCCGCGGTGACCTGGTCGACGACGAGGTCAGCATGACCCTCGGTGACGGGGTCGACGCCCGTACGTGCGAGCGCACGATAAAACCGTGCCTCCGAACGGTGGTGACGGCGTATCAGGTTGGTAGCGATGGTCCACAACCACGACAGCGTGTCCCCGCGGGCGGGGTTGTAGCTGTGGCGATGTTGGAGCGCCTGGTGGAAGGTCGCGGCGACGATGTCATCAGCAAGGTGGCTGCCCAGCCGCCGGGCGGCGTAACGGTGGATCGGTGGTGCGTGCCGGCGGAAGAGATCGTCGAAGCAGTCGGGATCATCAAGAGACGAGGGTCTCAGTAATGCCTCATCCCATTCTTCAGGTATCACATCGGGAGTACTCACACACGGCCTTCCGCGTCTTGGTGTTGATACACCCGTCACTAGCCCGATAAGCCTCCTATGGTTCCGGCACTCCTGCGCATGTCGCGTGACTTGTGACATCCCTGTCAGTGCGCACGGTCGCTCTCGCGCGCGAGCCGCCGCACAATCGGGCTCTCTGGATCGCGTCGCGACCGAGGGTTCTTCGTCACTGAGGCGGCTGGGAGGCGGCGAGGCCGATCGTGGCCGGGATGCCCTGGCGGGTCATCTTCGCGTACGGGCACAGCGCGGTGGCCTGCGCGAGCAAGGAGGTGGCCGTCTCGCGTTCGACTCCGGGCCAGGTGACGACGAGGTCGGCTCGTATCTGGCTTCCGCCGCGCTGCCGAGCATCCGATAGGCGATGCCGAAGAGGCGCGGGCGCAGTTCGACGAAGGCGGAAGCGGCCTGTTCGAGCGCGCTTGCCTGTTCCAGGGGTTCTGCATGCATGATTACCCGGGCCTTTGCTGCGTCGGCGTCAACTTCGATGTGCCGCCGGCCAGCGGCCTTCGCCGCTGGCCGGCGATCCGTCATGCGGTTTCGCGGAGCGTGGTCAGCCGGCTGCTCGGCCGCGGAACCGTCGTGTGCCCAACCACCGGTTCAGCCCCGTACGTGGCCGGCGGCGTCGAGGATGGCGGCGGCCACGGCGTCGGGCTGGGACGCCGCGATCGCGTGTGAGGCGCCGGCGATCTCATGGGTCCCGCGCGAGCCGGCGCGTTCGGCCATGAACCGCAGCGCCGCGGCCGGGATGTTGAGGTCGCGCTCGCCGTGGACGAACCAGGACGGTGTGGTTCGCCAGGCCGGCTCGCTCGCTGTCAGCCCGTCGGTCAGCGCCCGCTCGGTCACCGGCCGCTGGGTCGCCGCCATCAGGGCGGCCTCGCCGGCGTCCAGGTCGGCGCAGAACTGGTGGTGGAACTTGTCTTCGGCGATCCGGAACTCGTTGCCGCCGGAGGCGACCGGATAGGCGACCAGCGCACCGCCCAGGCTGCTGCCCTCGAACTTGCCGGACAGCAGCAGTGCGCTCTCGCCGGGTTCGGGGGCGAAGGCGGCGACGTAGACCAGGGCGCGGACTGCCGGGTTGCCGGCCGCCGCCTGGCTGATCACCATGCCGCCGTAGGAGTGGCCGACCAGAATGACCGGGCGGTCTATGCCGCTGATCACGTCGCGCACGTACGCGGCGTCGCCCTCCACACTGCGCAGGGGGTTGGCCGCGGCGACGGCGGGGAGCCGGTGGTCGTACAGGCGCTGGATGACGCGGTTCCAGCTCGCGGACTCGGCGAAGGCGCCGTGGACCAGGACGACGACGGGCTGTTCGCTCATGACTGTGCCTTTCCGGTGTTCAGGGCGGTCTTGAGGACCTCGATGGCCTGGGCGGTGGCGGCGCGGGCAGCGTGGGTGTGGCGCAGCGGGTTGAGCATCATGAAGTCGTGCAGGATGCCGTTGTAGCGCACGCTGGTGGTCGGCACCCCGGCCTCCGTCAGCTTGCGGGCGTATGCCTCGCCCTCGTCGCGCAGCACGTCGTTCTCGTCGACGACGACGAACGCGGGCGGCAGCCCGGCCAGGTCCTCCAGGGTGGCGCGCAGCGGCGAGGCGGTGATCTCGGCGCGCTGCGCCGGGTCGGTGGTGTAGGCGTCCCAGAACCAGGCCATGGCGTTTGCGGTCAGGTACGGGCCGTGGGCGAACTCGCGGTAGCTGGCGGTGTCCTGGGCGGCGTCGGTGACCGGGTAGTACAGCGACTGGTGCACGAACCGGACGTCGCCACGCCGCTTGGCGAGGATGGTCAGGGCGGCGGTCATGTCGCCGCCGACCGAGTCGCCGGCCACCGCCAGCCGGGAGGCGTCCAGGCCCTCTTCGGCGCCGTGCCGGGTGATCCACTGCGCGGTGGCGTACGCCTGCTCGATCGCCACCGGGTAGCGGGCCTCGGGCGAGCGGTCGTACTCGACGAAGACCACCGCCGCGCCCGCGCCGACGGCCAGCTCGCGCACCAGCCGGTCATGGGTGCCGGCGTTGCCGAGGACCCACCCGCCCCCGTGAACGTACAGGACGACGGGCAGCGCCCCGGCCGTCCCTGCGGGCTTGACGATGCGTGCCCGCACGTCGCCGACCTCGGCCGGGACCGTGATCCACTTCTCGTCCACCCTTGGTTTGTCAACCGGGGCGGCCTGGAGGTCGTCCAGCACCTTGCGGGCGCCGTCGGGGCCCAGCTCGTACAGGAAAGGAGGCTTGGAGGTCGCGTCGGCGAGCTCCCGTGCCGCCGGCTCCAGGATGTGTCCGCTCATGATGTGCTTCCTTTGCTCGTGGTGAGTCGATGGGCGGCGACCGCACCGAGGCCCGGTGTTTCCTCGCGGAAGTCGATCTCCCGATGGGTCCCGTCGCACAGCGGGTTGTTACCCCGAATGTCCGCAGCGGCACAGCGTCATCCTGTTGCGGCTCTCCAGTGGGCGGCCCCCGGAAGGGCGATGGTCGATACGGCCCATGACGTTGGAGCGCACGTCACTGTCGCCGGTGTCGGCGAGCATCTCGCGACCCGCCGCCGGCCGACGCTCACCGGCGCGACTCGGGTGGCACGTATTCGAAGGTGGGCCCGGCCGTGGTGCCGTCTTCGTCGGGCATTCGCATCAGGGCCTGGGCTTGGGCCTTGAGCCCGTACATGGTGCCGGTGGCGGCCCCGAGCAGCTTGGGACTGCCGTCGAAGGCCTGCTCGAGCTGGTTCAGGAGGGCGCAGTAGGTGCGGTTGAACTCTTCCCTTGCCGTGCGGATGGCGCTGCCTGGAGCGTGGTCGGACAGCCGCGGGTTGCGCCGCATCGGAGGTACGGCGGCCAGGTTCACCGGAAGCGTCTCGCCGGTGGGTCCGGACTGCGGGGTGTCGCCGCGCCGGTAGCGCCGGCCGATCTTGAGTTCCTGGAAGCGGTAGTAGTGCGCCACCTCATCGCGTTCGGGGTGGAAGACGTCCCGGTCACCGTCCCAGACCTCGCCGCGGGAGGTGCCTTCGCCCTGCTCGACGATCTCCGCCAGCGCCCCCAGCGCGGATTCCAGATCCTCGACCGCGAACACCCGTCCGGCAGTGTGCCGGAAGTGGTCGACGCTCACCTGGCGAGCCGGATCGCCGCAGAACACCTCCCGCTCGCCGAGCCGGTCGCACAGGTGGCGCAGGCCCTGCTTGATGGCGTCGTAGAACTGCCCGATCGTCTCGTAGCCATCACCCTCCGCCGGAGCGCCGGGCGGCGCCGGCCGTTCCAGGCGCAGGAACATCTCGAGTGCTTCCACGCCGAACGGGAGCAGCGACAGCTCCAGATCGCTGTGAGGCAGCCGCCGCGGATGCGGCGGCAGCATCTCCGGCGTGTCCAGCCGCGGCCGGCCGCCGACGGCGTTGAGCAGGTTGGCGGCCAGTGCCAGGTGCAGCATCTCCTCGGCGAAGACGCTGGCCACCACTTCGACGGCTTCCGGGTTGCGTTCCGGGTCGAGCGAGTACAGCGCGCACAGGTACGGCGGCAAGGTCGCGTGTTCCAGCTCGATCGCCCACTGCAGGTGCTCACGCAGGCTGTCGAGGGTGTCGATCCGTGCCGGCCCGGAGACAGCGGCAGTCGACTGTGGTTCTAGGTATGTCATGAGTGTCCTGTCTCGGTTGCCGGAAGGGGGGCGTTTCACGCAACGTGATCGCCGGGCCGGGAGTCGTCCTCCAGCACCTCGACCGCGTCGAGCAGTCCCCGCAGGCCGATTTCCTCGCGCTCGACGTCCGTCGGATCGAACAACCAATCGGTGACCGGCAGGTCGGCGACCTCCTCCGGGTGGCTCGACTCGGCCAAGGTCACTTCCGCCTCGACCTCGGCCTTGAGCTCGTACAAGAAATCGTTGTCGCCGGTCGGAGCACTCATCTTTCCTCCATGCGTGGCTTGGGTGAATTTCGGCGGGCCGGCCGGCTCCCGCGCCCACGTCCAGCAGCCTGATCCCAGCCGACAGCTCGCACGCCTCGGCCGGAATCGCGCTGCCGCGACAGGCGGCGGGTATGGCGCTCAGGACGGACGCGGGGCGCGGCGGTCCTTGCGTTGGGCGAGTTCCTCGTCGTCCACCAGGGTGAGCATGGGCTTGCCGGGTGCGCACAGCATGGTGACGGTGAATCGCAGCGGGATGTCGTCGCGGTTGTTGCCGTCCTGGTAGTGGATGACGTCGCCGCCCTGCTCCCAGAACGCCTCGCCGGCACGTACGACCCGCTCCGGCTCGCCCTCCACCTCCAGCAGCATCTCGCCTTCCAGCACGAAGCCGAACGCGGGCCCGGAGTGCCGGTGCGGCGGCGCACCCGGGTCGCCGGGCGGGTACTCGATGACCACGGTCATCGCGTGCGCCCCCTCCGGGATGAACGGCGGCTCCGCCTCCTGCACCATGGTGAGCGCCGTCTGCCACGCGGTTGATCTCGACTTGGGCATGGGACTACCTTTCGTTGATCTACTTTCCGGTGGCGGTCCGGTCGAGCCAGTCGCGGTAGCGGATCTGGCCGAAGGTGGCGCCCTCACCGGGCACCAGCGTGCGCTCGCCCGGCACGCTGCCGAAGTAGCGCGCCTGCGGGTCGGTGACCACCTCGCGCGGGTCGCCCCAAGCGGCCAGGGCCTCGCGGAAGAACTCATCCATCCGGAACTGCTCCGGCCCGGCCACCTCCACCCTGCCGTTCAGCGGCGACCCCACCGCGACCCGGCCGACCGCCTGGGCGACATCGTCACCCGCCATGGGCTGGAAGCGCACCGGCGCCACGTGCACCTTGCCATCGACCGTGGCCTCGTCCGCGATGGCGCGGGCGAACTCGAAGAACTGCGTCGCGTGCACGAGCGAGAACGGGATCGACGACTTCTCGATCAGCTGCTCCTGCGCGATCTTCGCCGCGAAGTAGCCGTTCTCCGGCATCCGCTCGGTGCCCACCACCGACAGCGCGACGTGGTGACCCACGCCCGCCGCCGCCTCCGCCGCGAGCAGGTTGCGGGTGGAGGTCTCGAAGAACTCCAGCACCGCGGCCCTCTCGAACGACGGCGAGTTCGACACGTCGACCACCACGGACGCGCCGGCCAGCACCTCGGCCAGCCCCTCGCCGGTGAGAGTGTTGACTCCGGTGTTCGGCGACGCGGCCACCGCCTCGTGACCGTGCTCTCCCAGCTTCGTCACGAGCTTCGACCCGATCAGACCGGTCCCGCCGATTACCACGATCTTCATGACAAGCCTTCCTGCTCGCCGGGGCATTTGTTGCCAACCGGTCGCCAGCTAAGACAAGGCAGCCTCCCGACCTGTGACAGCTTCAGCGAAATCTTTTCTTCGGGCTCCCCTCCCCCGGCTTGTCTCTTCATGCGCACGCTGGCCGGCAAAGGACTCACCTGCGGGGACACGGCAACTACGTCATCTCGTGGCCCTACACGCATCGCCGGCCTCCACCGAAGGCCGTGACACGCCGGCAGGAGGGCCGCGGACTCACCGGGGAGCTGATGTTCGGCCCTGCGCGGCCCCTCTGCCTTACGACTCGCCAGAGCTTGCGGATACCGGGCCATGACGACGCATTCGGCCGCGGGCCCAGCCGGCTTTGGTCGTGATCGTGACGGCGACCAGCAGGACGCAGATGGCTGCGATCGCCGCGACCGTGGCGGCCACTCCGATCCGGGGCGACGCGAGCGGCAGCAACAAGATGGCGGTGACGCAGCCCAGAACCGCAGCGGGATGAATGACGGGCTCTGTGACGAGCGCGTGTACCGCGCAAAGCAGGATGAGATACAGAGCGACCGGGATCGCGACGGCATAGCCCAGTACCAGCGGCGATGCCACCACCTCGTGCCCACTCTGCTCGACCGCGACTTCGAGCCCGGCGCCGAGGGCGGCGAGTGCCGCGAAGATGCCGTAATGGCCGTATCCCCACAGGTAGGACCGATGGCGGCGGTCGCTGAGGCCCTCACCGGCCTGAATGAGGAAGTAGAGCCACCAATGGGCAAACAGCAGCACGAGACCGGAGACGGCGATGACGACGAAGGGACTGCTGATCTCGCCTGCTTCGAGCGCTCCTTCGACTCCCCTGCTCGCGGCGAGGACGCCCTCGCCGAGCAGAATGATCGTGAACAACCCGTAGCGCTCGGCGATGTGGTGCGGGTGCCAATTAGTGGCACTGGCCCGCTCCGCCCACCGTGGTACAGCGAGTTCCAGGACAGCCAGACAGGCGAAGAACGGCAGCTGCGAGGATGAGGGCAAGGTGCCCGTCTCTCCGAGGAAGTGTCTTAGCACCCACGCCACCTGCATGATGCTGATGCCGGCGGCGTAACGCAGTGCCGTGCGACGGCTCGCCCGGTCTTCGAGCCCGGCCCGCACCCATTGGGCGACGAGCCCGATCCTCATGATGAAATAGCCCAGCGTGACGACGCCGAAATCAGCTCGGCCGGCCGCGGCGGGCACACCGACGGCGAGCACCAGTACGCCGGCCATCTGCACCATGGTCAGCAACCGGTAGGCGACATCGTCGGTGTCATAGGAGGAGGCGAACCAAGTGAAGTTCATCCACGCCCACCAGATCGCGAAGAACACTTGCAGGAACAGGACCAGCCCGGCGAGGCCGTGACCGTCGGCGATGCTGTGTGCGAACTGGGCGGTGACGGCCGCGACCGCGACCACGAAGGTGAGATCGAACAGAAGCTCGAGCTGGCTCGAAACGCGGTGCGGCTCGTCGATGGGGCGCGCGCTCATCCGGACTCGGATCTGACTTCTGCTGGCTGCCGGCAAGGTCCCGCTCCTGTCACTCCGTGGGTTCGTCCTCTTCGAAAGACAGGGCAGGGGCCCGACCTGTGACAAAGCAGCACCAAGATACACAAATCAGCCGTCACAAGCCGCGAGGCTGTCCTGTATAGCGACGGACGCCCCAGCTACGAAGGTTCGTCCCGGACATCGTGGTAGTTGGCAGGACTGGCCCGAGCGGGTCGGAATAGGTGACGACGCCCGGTGAGCATGGCCACGAGGCGGAAGGGCCGGACACCACCATGACCGTACTGCCGTACGTCCTGGCGGCCGCCTGCGGCGCGGTGGCACATCGCGACTGGGAGCACACTGTCCTGCGCACCCTGCTGCTCGGGACCGCACGGGCCGGGCGCACGCTCGCCGAGACCGAGATCATCATCGACGGGGAGAGCAGCTATCTCGACGCCGCCCTGGACACGTACCGCCCAGCCACGGGGCCGGCCCCGTGAGGCCGCCGGCGGATGCAGCCGTCCCCGGCTCGCCTGCCAGGAAGCAACCATCGCGAACGTGACGCTGACCAGCAGCGCCCAGGCCCCGAACTTGGCGGGGTGGAGGCCGCGCGCGCCCCAGGATCGCTATCGGGACGCGCGACGGCATCGTCGGCGATTACTTGGTGAGCGGTGACAGCTTCGGGTCGTTGGCGTAGGCCTCGGCCGCGTTGTCCTTGGTGACGATGATGGGCGGGAGGAGGTACGCCGGGACGACCTTGGCACCGTTGTCGTACGACTTGGTGTCGTTGATCTCGGGCGCGCCGCCACCCTGCAGGGCCTTGACCATGTTCACGGTCTCTGCGACGAGCTCGCGGGTGTCCTTGTTGATCGTCGAGTACTGCTCGCCGGCCACGATCGACTTGACCGACTCCACCTCGGAGTCCTGACCGGTCACGATCGGGATCGGCTTGCCCGCGCCCTTCACCGAGGTGATGATCGCGCGGGCGAGGGTGTCGTTCGGCGACAGGACGCCGTCGAGGGTCTTGCCGCTGTCGTAGGTCGAGGTCAGCAGCGAGTCCATGCGCTGCTGCGCGCCCTCGGCCTTCCAGCCCTGGATCGCGGTCTGCTTGACGTCCTGCTGGCCCGAGCCGACGACGACCTCACCCTTGTCGATGAGCGGCTTGAGCACGTCCATCGCGCCGTTGAAGAACACGCCGGCGTTGTTGTCGTCCGGTGAGCCGGAGAACAGCTCGATCGTCCACGGGCCGGTCGCCTTCTTCGCCTTCATGCCGTCCAGCAGGGCCTGACCCTGCAGCTGGCCGACCTTGAAGTTGTCGAACGCGATGTAGTAGTCCACATCCGGCGTGTTCGTGATCAGCCGGTCGTAGGCGATGACGGTCGCGCCGGACTGCTTGGCCTGAGCCACCTGGGTGGACAGCTGCGCGGCGTCGGTCGCGCCGATGACGATGACCTTCGCGCCCTTGGTGACCATGGCGGAGATCTGCGCCTGCTGGTCTGCGACGGTGGTCGACGCGCCCGCGTACTGTACGTCGGATTTGAACCCGGCCGCCTTGAGCCCGTCAGTGAACAGGTCACCGGCGAGCACCCAGTTCTCCGAGGTCTTCGACGGCAGTGCGACACCGATGAGCGAGTCCGCCGGGAAGCCCTTGGCGGCGCTGGTGCTGCCACCGGTGGTGGCACCGGTGGCGCCTTCGCGCTCGTTGGAGCAGGCGGCGCTCAGCGTGAGCAGCGCCACGGCACTGACCGCCGCGATGCTCCTGGTGAGGAATGTGCGCATGGTGAAAGGAACCCACTTTACGTTGTGATGCGGATGTTGATTTGAGCGCGCTTGGATGGCGGCCGAACGGTCAGCCGACGATCGGAGCCTTGGCGGACTCGGGGGTCGAACTGGATTGCTGGGTCGGTGTGGCCGGACCCTCCCGGCGGAACGGACGCATCAGCGACCCGAGGATCGAGAAGCGTCCCTGACTCTTGTTGTAGACGTCGAGCGCGACGGCGAGGAGCAGGACGAGGCCCTTGATGATCTGGACCATGTCGGAGCCGACACCCTCGAGCTGCAGGCCGTTGTTGAGCAGGGCCATGACGAGACCGCCGACGATCGACCCGCTGATGGTGCCGAGCCCGCCGGAGACCGCCGCGCCACCGATGAAGACGGCCGCGATGGCGTCGAGCTCCCAGCTCAGGCCGTCCTGCGGTCCGGAGGCCGCGGATCGCGCCACGAAGATCATGCCGGCCAGGGCGGCCAGGACGGACATGTTCATCATGACGAGGAAGTTGACCCGCTTGAGCTTCACGCCGGACAGCTCCGCCGCGCGGGCGTTGCCGCCGACCGCGTAGATGTGCCGGCCCCCGATGGTGTTGCGGGTGTAGAACGAGTACGCGAGCACCAGGACGATCAGGATGATGCCGGAGATCGGCAGGCTGGTGCCGACGCGGCCGCCGGCGAAGCGCAGCGTGGCGAAGATGATGACGCCCAGCATCACGGCGAGGCGCAGCACCGAGATCCACATCGGCGCGACGTCGGCGTTCATCTCGCGCCGCGTCTGCCGGCTCCGCCACTCCCGCCACGCGACGGCCAGGCAGGCGGCCACACCGAGCAGCAGCGTCAGGTTGTTGTACCCGGTGTTCGGCCCCACCTCAGGCAGGAAGCCGGCGCCGATCTGGCGGAAGCCGGTGGGGACCGGCACCGTGTCGGCGTTGCCGATGTACTGGTTGCCGCCGCGGAACAGCAGCATGCCGGCCAGGGTCACGATGAACGCCGGCACCCCGATGTAGGCGACCCAGAAGCCCTGCCAGGCACCGATCAGCGCGCCGACGACCAGGCCGAGCACGATGCCCAGCGGCCACGGGATCGAGAACTCCTGCATCGCCTTGGCGACCACGATGCCGATGAACGCGGCGACCGAGCCGACCGACAGGTCGATGTGCCCGGCGACGATCACCATCAGCATGCCGATGGCCAGGATCAGGATGTAGGAGTACTGACTGACCACCGCGATGAGGTTGCCGGAGGTCAAGGTCAGGCCGTTGGTCCAGATCTGGAACAGCAGCACGATGGCCACGAGCGTGAAGATCATGCCGAACTGGCGGGCGTTGGAGGTCGTGCCTCCGAAAAGGTTCTTCTGCAGGTCTTTGATTCGGCTCATGGCGTGGGCATCTTCTTCGTAGAGGTCATCTGCTTCATGAGGGTTTCCGGATCGGCGTCGCGGTGCGCCACGTTGCCGGTGATGGTCCCCTCGAACACGGTGTAGATGCGGTCGCACAGGCCAATGAGCTCGGGCAGCTCCGATGAGATGACGATGACGCCCTTGCCCTGGTCGGCGAGCCGCTGGATGATCCCGTAGATCTCGTACTTGGCGCCCACGTCGATGCCGCGCGTCGGCTCGTCGAGGATCAGCAGGTCCGGGTCCGTGAACATCCACTTCGCCAGGACGACCTTCTGCTGGTTGCCGCCGGAGAGCTTCGTGACACCCTCGTCGACGCTCGGCGTCTTGACCCGCAAGCTCTCGCGGTACTCCTCGGCGACCCGGTGCTCACGGACCTGGTCGATGACCCCGCGCGTCGAGATCTTCGACAGCTTGGCGGCCACCATCGACGTCTTGATGTCGTCGAGCAGGTTGAGGCCGATCGCCTTGCGGTCCTCACTCACGTAGGCGAGGCCGTGCCGGATGGCGTCCGCCACCGACCTCAGCTGAATCTCCTCGCCGTCCTTGAAGATCTGGCCGGACAGGTACACGCCGTACGAGCGGCCGAAGAGGCTCATCGCGAGCTCGGTGCGTCCGGCCCCCATGAGACCGGCGAAGCCGACGATCTCGCCGCGCCGGACGCTGAAACTCGAGTGTTTGCACACCAGCCGATCGGCCGAGATCGGGTGCCGCACCGTCCAGTCGCGGACCTCGAAGAACACCTCGCCGATGCGAGGCGTGTGATCGGGGAACCGGCTGTGCAGCTCGCGGCCGACCATGCCGCGTACGATGCGGTCCTCGTCGACGCCGTCGGCCTTGACGTCGAGGCTTTCGATCGTCCGGCCGTCGCGCAGGATCGTGATGGTGTCGGCGACCGCCGCGATCTCGTTCAGCTTGTGCGAGATGATGATCGAGGTGATGCCGCGTTCCCGGAAGCCGCGCAGCAGGTCGAGCAGGTGCTGGGAGTCGGCCTCGTTGAGCGCCGCGGTCGGCTCGTCGAGGATGAGCAGCTTCACGTCCTTCGCGAACGCCTTCGCGATCTCGACCAGCTGCTGCTTGCCGACGCCGATGTCCTTGATCAACGTGTCCGGGTCCTCTTCGAGCCCGACCTGTTCCATCAGCTCGAGCGCCCGGCGCTGGGCGGCCTTCCAGTCGATCGCGCCCCGCTTGCGCGGCTCGTTGCCGAGAAAGATGTTCTCGGTGATCGACATGCCGGGCACCAGCGCGAGCTCCTGGTGGATGATCACGATGCCCGCGTGCTCACTCGCCCGGATGTTCTGGAACCGGACCTCTTCGCCCTGGTAGGAGATCGTGCCGGTATAAGTCCCGTGTGGATGCACGCCGCTCAGCACCTTCATGAGCGTGGACTTGCCGGCGCCGTTCTCGCCGCAGATCGCGTGGATCTCACCGGCCTGGACCACGAGGTTGACATCGGCGAGTGCCGTCACACCTGGGAACGTCTTGGTGATCGTCCGCATCTCCAGCAGAATCGGAGCGTCGATCATGACCTGGGCTCCGCACTGCGCAGACTGCGACGACGGCGCAGATCCGGTCCTCGAGGGATGCGGCATGTCGTTGACCTCAACTTGCCTCCGATGGCCTCGTCTAGGGGAGACCCACAGTCACCGCGGCAGGGGCGGCCCACCGCGGGGTGTCTACATGTCAGGGGTGTTACAGCTACGAAGACGGACCTTAAATCAATTTGATTTACTAATCAACGCCGTAGGGCAGAATGTCGGCAGACGACCAGCAGAGAGGATCTTGGGTGCGGCAGACTGGCACGAATCTCCCCAAGGTAGGCCGATACAACCGAGCAGTGGTGCTGGACCAGATCCAGCTCGCCGACGGCATCAGCCGGGTCGAGATCGCCCAGCACACCGGCCTCACCCCGCAGACCGTCTCCGTCATCGTGCGCCGGCTACTCGACGAGGGCATCGTGCGCGAAGACGGCGCCAGCCGGGCCCCCAGCAGCGGGAAACCTCGCACCACCCTGCGGATCAACGCCGACGCGGGCCGCGCGATCGGACTCCACTTCGACCCGGTCGAGCTCACCTGTGCCGTGGTCGACCTGCTCGGCCGGCCGCTGGTCGCCAAACGACGCCCCATACCGCCCGGCACCGATCCGTCGCATGTCGTCGCCGCCATGGCCGAGCTGATCGCCGACGTCCTCGCCGAAGCAGACGTCCCACGGAGCCGGGTGCTCGGTCTCGGACTCGCCACCCCGGGCCCGATCGACCAGGATCTCGGCGTGATCGTCGGCCCCCCTCAGCTCGCGAACTGGACACGGGTACCGATCAGGCAAATGCTGAGCGACGCCACCGGCCTGCCGGTGACGCTGGACAACGACGCCACCGCCGCCGCGGTCGGCGAGCGATGGTCCGGCGCCGGCAGAGGCGTGGCGAACTTCGCGTACTTCTTCCTCGGCACCGGCATCGGCGGCGGTCTCGTCCTCAACCACCAGGTCTACCGAGGCGGTTCGATGAACGCCGGAGAGTTCGGTCACACGTCCGTGCTGCCGGACGGGCCGGAGTGCTACTGCGGCAATCGGGGCTGCTTAGAGACGCTCGTCAACCCCTCGGCGATCGTTGCCAACGTCCACCGCCGGCTCGCCGGCCAGCGTGGCGGCAGCGTGCTGTCGGAACCGTTCGACCGCGATCCGGCCTGTGTCGACCACGCCGCGATTCGGGCCGCGGCCGAGGCTGGTGATCCCCTCGCGACCGCGGTCATCGACGAGGCCGCCGAACACGTCGCTTCGGTCGCCGTCAACATCGCCAACATCACAGATGTGGACCTCATCGTTCTCGGCGGTCACGGCATTCTGCGCGTCGAGAAGCGGTACGTCGACGCCGTCGCCTCGGCACTCGCCACCAGACATATGTCCCGGGTCATCCGAATGGTTGACGTCGCGCTCTCGCCGCTCGGCGTTGACGCCGCCGTCGTGGGGGGCGCCGCGCTCGTCCTCCACGCCACGTACTCACCGAAACTGTCCGCGCTCATCGCGGACTGATCAGAACAGGATGGTTGATGGACCAGAAAGCCGTGCTCGCCGTCGACATCGGCGGTACCAAGATCGCTGCAGGGCTGGTCGGTGCGGACGGGCAGGTGCACAGGCACGCCGAGACCGCCACACCGACGACGGAGCTCCACATCGGCGAGGCTCTGCGAGCGTTGCTGACGTCGGTGGCCGCAGGCGTATCGCCCAGCGCGGTGGGGCTGGCCTCGGCCGGGCCGCTCGACCTGCGGCGTGGCACGGTCAGTCCGGTCAACATTCCCGCCTGGCGTGACTTCCCACTCGTCGACCTGGCCGCCGACATCGTGCCCGGCGTTCCGGTCACTCTGGTGGGCGACGGCATCGCGGCCGCGGTGGGCGAGCACTGGCGCGGCGCCGGCCGGGGCGCGGACTCGATGCTCGGGATAGTCGTCTCGACCGGCATCGGCGGCGGCCTCGTGCTCAACGGCGCAGCGTACCCCGGACCGAGCGGCAACGCCGGCCATATCGGCCACACGGTCGTCGATCCTGCCGGGCCGCCCTGCTCGTGCGGGGCCACCGGCTGCGTCGAAGCGTACGCAAGCGGCCCGTCGATGGTCCGCTGGGCCCAGCAGCGTGGCTGGACCGGCACCGACGCCCGCACCCTCGCCGCCGACGCCGGCCAGGGCGAACCCATCGCCGTGGCCGCCTTCGATCAAGGCACCCAAGCACTTGCCCGCGGTATCGTCGCAACGGCAACGCTGTGCGATCTCGACCGCGTCGTGATCGGCGGCGGGGTCTCGGCGGCCGGCCAGATCCTGTTCGCACCACTGCGACGCCATCTCAGCCGTTTGGCCACACTCGGCTTCGTGCGACGCACGACCGTTCAGCAATCCTCGCTCGGGCGGCAGGCCGGCCTGCTCGGCGCCGCACGCAGTGCGCTGCTCACCTCACAAGCCGGCACACCGGTCGGCGCCTGACCCGAGGCCGACCAGGCAGCTCCCGTCGAGCCCGAATCTCCGGTACGCGGCCCGTCCCTCGTCGAGCACCGCCCAGCGGGATGGCCCAGATTTCCGCTCTTGCCATGAATCGGACTAGTGGCCAACAATGACAACGTTGTCATCAGCTTGAGCCGAAATCCGGCGCACCTGTGATTGGAACTTGCCCTACATGTCGAACCCACCCCCTTCCCTCTCACGCCGGTCGGTCGTCGTCACAGGCGCGACCCTGCTCGCCGGATTCGGCCTGGGAGTCGGTTTTCCCGCCAACGCCCAGGCGGCCGGCCGCGCGGCGCACGGCGGTACCGCCGCTGGGGAAGAGTTAGCCGCATACCGCCCGATCGCAGTGTCGTCCACGGACTACGCGCCCACGCCCGGGGAGTTCGTCGTGGACCGGATCAGCTCCGTTGGAGTGCGGGGCACCGGTTGGCGTGCCGCCGACGGCGACCCCCAGTGGATCTCCGTGGACCTGCAGGCGGAGTGCGAGGTCACGGCCCTCCGCCTGACCTTCGAAGCCACGGTGAACGACCCGGTCTTCGTCCCCTCCACGAGCGGCAATCCGCGCGACAACACGACCGGTCAGGAGATCCTTTCGAGCTGCGCCGTCGACTTCGTCATCGAGACCTCTCGCGACAACCGCTCGTGGACCGCTGTCCACCGCACCGGCTCCGGCACCGGCGGTGTCGTGGACATCACCCTGGCCAAGCCCGCCGTCGCGCGCTGGATGCGGATGACCGTGCACAAGCGCTCCAACGCCAACCCGCTGGGCCTGAACGGCTTCGAGGTGTACGGCACGGCTCGGGGCCACCGGCCGGCGGTCACCGGCTGGACCGACTGGGGAACCCACCGGCACAAGGCTCCCAAACTGCAGATCGCCGCTGACGGCACGGCGCCGCTGGAGTCGGGCTGGACACTGACCATGGACGACTGGGCGGGCGGCGAGGGCCCGGCCCTGTCCCGGCCGTCGGTGGACACCGGCTCCTGGCTCCCCGCCACCGTGCCCGGCACCGTCCTCGCCACGCTGGTGGAGCAAGGACACCTGCCGGACCCGGTGCAGGGCTTCAACAACCTGCACATCCCCGAGGCGTTGTCGCGTCACTCGTGGTGGTACCGGCGAAGCTTCGAACTACCGCGTGGTCTGCGCACCGGATCCGGACGCCACATCTGGCTGGAGTTCGACGGCATCAACCACAAGGCGGACATCTGGCTCAACGGGCAGCGGGTAGGCGACCTGACATACCCCTTCGGCCGGTCCGCCCACGACATCGCGAACCTGTTGACCGCCGAGGACGAGCAGGTACTGGCCGTGCAGATCTCGCCGATGCCCTTCCCGGGCAGCCCCGGCGACAAGGGACCTGCGGGGCTGGCCTTCGTGGATGCCGGCGCCACCATGATGAACCGCAACTCTCCGACGTATCTGGCCGCTTCCGGCTGGGACTGGATGCCGGCAGTACGCGACCGTGTCGCCGGCATCTGGAACCACGTACGGCTGCGCTCGACCGGGCACGCCGTCATCGGCGACCCCTGGGTGGACACCAGGCTGCCCGGCCTGCCAGACACCCGCACCGCCGAGGTGACCATCGTGGTCCCGGTGCGCAACGCCGGCACCGAGGACCGGCCCGTCACCGTCGTCGCCGCGTTCGACGACGTGCGAGTCTCCCAGACGGTCACCGTGCCCGCGGGCGGGACGGTCGACGTCACCTTCGCTCCCGACGCCTACGACCGGCTCCGCCTGCGCGACCCCGAGCTGTGGTGGCCCAACGGCTACGGCGAGCCCCACCTGCACGACCTCACCCTGGTCGCCTCGATCGACGGCCAGGAGAGCGACCGGCGCGCCACCCGCTTCGGCATCCGCCAGTTCGGCTACGAGCACGACGTGCCGTTGCCCTTCGGCGGCGGCACCGACGCCTACGTGCAGACGGTGGACCTGGGCCAGCAGCGTGCCCGGTATGTGCGGATCAGGTGCCTGACCCGCGCCACCGGCTGGGGCAACTCGCTGTGGGCCCTGTCGATCCTCGACAGCGCCGCCGCGGGCACCGACCTGGCCCTGCACAAGCCGGCCACCGCCCTTTCCGTGGACGATCAGGCCAACCAGCCGGGCAACGTCACCGACGGCAACGCGAACACCCGCTGGTCCTCCGAATTCGCGGACGACCAGTGGATCCGGGTGGACCTGGGCTCGACGGTCTCCTTCGACCGGGTCGACCTGACCTGGGAGCAGGCGTACGCCAAGACCTACGTGGTGCAGGTGTCCGACGACGACTCGACGTGGCGGGACGTCAAGGCGGTGGACAACTCCGCCGTACCGCTGCCCTTCAACCGGGGCGACGCGAGCCTGCAGACCGTGGACTTCCCCACCCGCACCGCCCGGTACGTACGGATCAGCGGCGGCGCTCGGGCGACAAGCTGGGGCAACTCCCTGTGGACCCTGTCCGTGATCGACAGTGCCTCGCCGGCGACCGACCTGGCTCTGCGCAAAACAGCCACCGCCTCGACGGAGGAGTCCTCCCACCCGGCCGCCCACGCGACCGACGGCGACCCCAGCACGCGCTGGAACTCGGCTTACGAGGACTCCCAGTGGATCCAGGTAGACCTGGGATCGCCCGTCTCCATCGACCGGGTCGTCATCGTCTGGGAGGCGGCCTACCCCAAGACGTACACGATCCAGGTGTCCGATGACGGATCCGCCTGGACGGACGTGAAGTCTGTCGACAACACTCCCGAACCGCTGAAGATCAGCGTCAACGGCGTCCGCGTCTTCGCCCGCGGCGGCAACTGGGGATGGGACGAACTGCTGCGCCGGATGCCTGCCGCCCGCATGGACACGGCGGTGCGGATGCACCGGGACATGAACTTCACCATGATCCGCAACTGGGTCGGCAGTAGCACCCGCGAGGAGTTCTACGCCAGTTGCGACGAGCACGGCCTGCTCGTGTGGAACGACTTCCCCAACGCGTGGGCGATGGACCCGCCGGACCACCAGGCGTACAACGACCTGGCGAAGGACACCGTCCGGCGCTACCGGAGCCATCCCTGTGTGGTGGTCTGGTGCGGTGCCAACGAAGGCAATCCGCCCGCCGCCATCGACGAGGGCATGCGCGACGCCGTCCTGTCGGAGGCTCCGGGCATCCTGTACCAGAACAACTCGGCCGGCGGCATCGTCAACGGCGGCGGCCCCTACGGCTGGGTCGAGCCGCAGCGCTACTATTCCGCGTCGACGTACGGCACCCAGAGCTTCGGATTCCACACCGAGATCGGCATGCCCGTGGTGTCCACGACCGAGAGCATGCGCAATCTCGTCGGTGGAGAGCCCGAGTGGCCGATCGGCGGCGTGTGGTACCACCACGACTGGAGCACCAGGGGCAACCAGGCGCCGCAGAACTACCAGGCGGCCATCGAGACCCGCCTCGGGGCGGCCGAAGACCTCGACGACTTCGCGCGCAAGGCGCAGTTCGTCAACTACGAGAACGCCCGCGCCATGTTCGAGGCGTGGAACTCCCACCTCTGGGAGGATGCCACCGGCCTGATGTTGTGGATGTCTCATCCTGCCTGGCACAGCACGGTCTGGCAGACCTACGACTACGACTTCGACGTCAACGGGATGTACTACGGGGCCCGCGTGGCGTGCGAGCCCGTCCACGTGCAGGCCCGCCTCGACGACTGGCGGGTCATCGCCGTCAATCACACCGCGCAGGCGCTCAAGGGCGTGACGGTGACGGCCCAGGTCTTCGACCTGCTCGGACGCACCCTCGGTTCCCCCCGGCGCCAGACGGTGGACATCGCCTCGGCCGCGACGGCTCAGGTGTTCACCGCCGACTGGACGAACGACCTCCCGGACTGCCACCTGCTTCGGCTGACCCTGGAGAACGACACGGGCGAACCGCTGTCCAGGAACGACTACTGGCGCTACCGCGAACCCGCCGACATGCAGTCGCTCAATGACGTCCCGCAGGTCAAAATCTCCGTCGACGTGGGGAAGGTGACCAGGTCGGGGACGCGGCGCGAACTCACCGCCGAGGTCCGCAACCGCGGCACCGCGGTCGCGGCCATGGTACGGCTGTCACTGGTGGACGACAGGAGCGGCGAGCGCGTGCTACCGACGTTGTACAGCGACAATTACGTCTGGCTGCTGCCCGGCGAGTCGCGGACCTTCAGGCTCTCCTGGCCGGCCGAGTCTCTGCCTTCGGGCCGGCCCGCCGTGCAGGTGGAGGGGTACAACGTCGCGCGGACCGTGGCACGGTCATGACCTTCTAAGTACCCCTTTACTCATGCGTGTCACCCGGTGAGCTCGGATCGTGGGCGGCATGCAGACCAAGGCAGCATTCCGCTATGCGGTCGCCCTGATCGTGGCGCTGGCGGGGATGATCGTGACCTCGCTACCGGCCAGGGCGGAGACGACACAGCCGCTCACGTTACGCGTGCTCCTGGTGAGCTGCGTGGCCGACTGCCGCAACCACGGCCTCGAAGGTGCCGGGGAGAGCGCGGCGGACTTCTACGCGGAGATCACTTTCGATGGATTCGCCACCTACACCACCCCACGGGCACCGGACGACCAGGTGCAGGTCGCGCCCAACTGGTCGCTGACCAAACAGATCCCCACCACGAAGACCGAGCAGAAGATCAACGTCCTGATCAAGGACCACGACACCACCAGCCCCGACGACCTGGCCGACGCCTCGCCCCGGCCCGACGACCCCTACGCCAGGTTCACCGTCAACCTGATCCACGGAACCGTCACCGGCGACATGACGTCCTCGGTGCAGTGCATCGAGGGCAACGGCGAGCCCGGCGGCGGGCTGTTCGGCGACGACCCGAAGCCCTCGGTCCAGGTCTGCATGGAAATCCTGCCCTTCCCCGGCTTGGACACGGACGGGGATGGATTCACCGATCTCGAGGAGTACCGGGGCCTCGACTTCAACGGCGACAACCAGGTCGACCTGACGCTGCCCGGCGCGAACGCCGAGCGCAGGGACCTGTACGTCGAAGTCGACTGGATGCAGTCGGAGGCCCCGCAGCCCGGCGTGCTGACCGCGGTCGAAGGCGTCTTCAACGGGGCGCCCGTCATCAACGACCAGACCCACGTGACGGGCATCGGATTACACCTGCTGCCCGACGAGGCGGTGCCCGACGTCACGAACCTCGACTTCAACGGTCATCCGACCGGCGCGCAGGACGACTTCGACGACCTCAAGCTCGGGCATCCGGAGAAGGCGTGCGGCAGCACGGGCACCGGCTACTTCGGCACCCCACAGGACAGGACGAGTCCCCTGTGCGACCAGATCCTGCGCTTCAAGCGGCAACACTTTCGCTACGCGATGTTCATCCACGCGCTGAACGGCCTTCCCGACAGCTCCGGAATGGCCGAGCTGGACGAGCGCGGCAGCAACGACTTCGTCGTGTCACTGGGCGGCTTCACCACCAAGCTGATCAACACCCTGGGTGGTAAGGCCGTGGCCGAGCAGGCGACGTTCCTGCACGAGCTGGGCCACACGCTCGGCCTGGGACACGGCGGCCGGATGGACAACGGCGACCTCGACCTGAAGAACTGCAAACCCAACTACCTGAGCGTGATGAACTACCTCTACCAGTTCCCCGACGTCGACAGCACCCGCCCGCTGGACCTGGCCGGCCCCGCCGACGTGACCGACAACCTGGTCGAGAATGCCGGGCTCGACGAGATCAGGGATCCAGCGCTCTCCGGCGTGGGCCAGCGGCTGATCATCCACGGCGTGGGCGGCGTCGGCGCGCACCACCGCGCGGACGACCCCATCCACTGGGCCGGCGAAGACGGCTCCTACGCCAGGAACGCCAGCCAGGACGTCAACCTCATCCCCGCCTACGGCACCGAATGCCAGGTGGCCAACGCCAACGAGACGCTGCTCAGCCACGAGGACTGGGACCGGATCGTCTACGACTTCACCAGCAGCAGGTACTACGCCGAGGGCGCGCACGGCCAGGCCATCGACGAACTGACCGCCCGCGACCTCGCCCGCGTCCACTCCGTCGACCTCGCCACCACCAAGACCGCGGACAAGACCGACGCCTCCGGCGGCGACACCCTCACCTACACCGTGAAAGCGACCAACAACAGCCCCAACGAGGCCACCTCGGTCTCCCTCACCGACACGCCTCCAAGCGGCGCCCCCATCACCAGATCAATCGCCGGCCTCCCCACCACCGAGACCTTCACCTACCAAGTCCCCTGTACGGCGGCCGACGGCAGCACGCTCACCAACACCATCAAGATCACCGGCGTGAACGGCTCCGGCGACCCCGAAGTCGACGCGACCCTCCAGGACAACACCGCCACCGCCTCAACCACCATCCACGCCCCGGTCCTGACCCTGTCGCAAACCGCCACACCATCGGTCAACCCAGGCGATCCCATCACCTACACGCTCACCTACCGCAACACCGGCAGCGCCCAGGCGACAGGCGCCACGCTCCGCCAGACCCTGCCCACCAACCTCTACTACAGCCAGGCCCTGGACCAGGGCTCCGGCCCCCGCCCGGCCACCGTCACCCGCAATACGGACGGCACCACCACTCTGACCTGGCCCGTCGGCTCGCTGGCCCAGAACGCCACCGGCACCGTCACCATCACCGCCCGCCCGAGCCTGCTGACCCCGGCAGGCCCCCTCACCGCGCAAGCCGCCCTCTCGTACGGAGGTCAGAACGGCTGCACCTTCACCCCGGCCGCCTCCCAAGCCACCACCCAGATCACCGAGCCCACCCCCACCAGGAACCCGCAGCTCACCACGATCTGGGCACTCCGCCAGGACCTGCGCACTCCCGAGGTGCTGGCCCGCATCCAGGCCACCGACCCCCGCTTCGACGGCGCCGACGGCAGCACCCCCGACGGCGCCCTGTCCCAGTCGGAAGCCACGGCCGTCCTGACGCTGCCCCTGCTCCAACCCCGCACCCTCCAGGCCGAACTCATGGCCACCTCCCTCAACCTGGCCACCCGCCGCATCAACGCCGGCACCCAGATCCGCACGATCACCATCGAACGCCTCGGCCTCCACACGGTCGCCGACGCCTACCGCTTCACCCAAGCCACCCTGGCCCTCCCCGTCCTGCCGAACGCCATCCGCTACACCGACAACACCCTGGCCCTCACCGAGATCAACTCAAACCTGGCAGAACGCTACTGACCGAGCCGGCCGCCCGGGACAGCCGTCCCGGGCGACCCGCCGACCCGGTTTCGGAGATCAGGTGCTGATACTGCCCGGACTCGACCACGACGCCGGGGGCCGCGATCTCCTTGGCTCTTCACACGGCAGTCAAGGTCAGGTACCCGGATCGCGACATGTCCGTGAAGTCATCCCTGCCACCGCGGTTGCCCGTGGGGAAGCGCGGCGACCTGCTGCTGACTGGCCTGCCGGCGACCTGCTCGGCGCCCCCGTCTACAACCTCTATCTGGTCGGCCGCCGCCCGCTGAGCAGCATCGGGCCCGTGACCGGTTGTCGTGACCGGCCACGGGCGCCCGATCAGCTCACCAGCACGATTCTTCCGCGGGCGTGGCGGCTCTCGCTCAGTTCGTGCGCGGCCGCGGCCTCGGCGAGCGGGAACGCCGCCGCGACCGGCACCCGCAGCCGGCCCTCGCCGGCGAGCGTGACCGCGATCGCGAGGCCATGCGACGCCAGCGGGTCGGCGGGGGCTCCCACGGCCGCGCCCGTCTCGTCGGCCGGCGCTCCGTGCGACATGTGTACGCCGTGGGCCGCCGCGGTGAAGTCGGCGATCGTCACCACGCGCGCCGGGTCCCCGGCGATGGCGATCAGATCGGGCAGCGCCCCTCCGGCGCAGTCGAACACCGCGTCCACCCCGGCCGGTGCCAGCGCGCGGACCCGTTCGACCAGCCCCGTCCCGTACGTCGTCGGCTCCGCACCGAGGGAACGCAGGAAGTCGTGGTTGTGCTCGCTCGCCGTACCAATGACGGTGGCACCGCGGGCAACCGCCAGCTGGACGGCGATCGTGCCCACACCACCGGCCGCACCCTGCACCAGCACGGTGTGCCCAGCGCCGACCGCGAGCCGGTCGAGGACCCGGGTGGACGTCTCGACGCTGCCCGCGGCGCCGCCCGCTTCCTCCCAGCTCCACGCGGCCGGTTTGGGCGCCCAGGCGGCCAGGACCGCGTAATCGGCGTTGGCGCCACGCGCGGCCATGGTGGTCATGCCGAACACCTCGTCGCCGATGCCCACGCCGGTGACGCCGCCGCCGACCTCGTCCACTACGCCCGCGGCGTCGAACCCGGTCCGATACGGGAACGTCGTGGGCACCACGTCACGCAGCGTTCCGGAGCGGATGTACATCTCCCCGGGCGAGACTCCGGAGGCCCGTACGGCGATGCGGATCTCGCTCGGTCCGGCGTGCGGCGCCTCCACCTCGGCGACGTGCACAACGCCGGGCGGGCCGTACTCAGTGAATTGAATTGCTCTCATGCGCCGACCGTAACGGAGCACCCCGTCCGTTTGGCTAAAGTGAGAGCGGTGACGGCCCAAGTGGTAACGAAGCTCCGCTCGGACGCCCGCGACAACCGCGGGCGCATCCTCGCGGTCGCTCGCGCAGCCTTCGCCGCCGAGGGCCTCGACGTGCCGATCCGGGAGATCGCCCGGCGCGCTGAGGTCGGTGTCGCGACCGTCTACAGGCACTTCCAGACCAAGGAAGCGCTGCTGGCCGAGGCCTTTGCCGAGCAGATGGCCTCTTGCTCGGCGGTCGTGGAGGAGGGTCTGGCGGCGGGCGACCCGTGGCGCGGGTTCTGCCTGGTGATCGAGAACCTCATGGAGGTGCATGCCCTCGACCGAGGCTTCGCCCGCGCATTCACCTCGCAGCTTCCCCAAGCGGTCGGCTTCGCCGCGGACCGCGATCGCACGCTGCGTCTGCTGCTCGAACTGGTGCGGCGCGCGAAGGAAGCGGGCTCCTTGCGGGGGGATTTCGTGCTGGAGGACATCAGCCTGGCGCTGATGGCGAACGAAGGCATCCGCGCCGAGTCACCCGAGATGAGGGTGGCGGCGTCGCGCCGCTTCGCGGCCCTGATGATCCAGTCGTTCCAGGCGAACCCCGTCCCGACGCCGCTTCCGCCGGCCGTCCGGCTGCCTCTCTCCAGACGCTAGTGGCAGGCCCGGCGCTCGGGGCGGCGTCCCGGCGGCTGGCCACCTCCAGGTCTCGGCAGCCCGCGAGAGCTTCGTGCATGCGATCGGCAACATCGACATCCTGCTCGACATGCCACGGCGACCTGAGGTGCCCCCGCCCTTTGACCCTCGAATTAGGAGTCTCACAGGGGTCGTTTCTACGCGCGTCGACATATGCCGCTTCGCGGAGCTTGCGCTGGTAGATCCGGAGCTCGGGAGGCGAGCAGTGTTGGACTTTCCACTCTGAATCGGGGTCATCCCGAGACGCCTTCAGACCCGGGCCTGGTGTTTCCGCTGGTTCGGCGGCATGTGTCTGCGGGCACAGCAAAGCACGATCGCCGAGTAACCGTGGGTGGCGTCCTGGGCCATCTGCCTGACCTCGATCGACCCGTTCAGCGGCCCGAACTCGGGCTGCAGCACGGCCCGGAGGTCGTGTTCGTCGACATCGGCGCTGGGAAAGGCCTTTCCCGCGACGGTGTAGCTGCGGCATCGGCGCAGGGCGGCGGTAACGAAGATACCCCCCGGCCGGACCAGGCCGGTGATGTGGCGCATGAACAGCTCCCACGTCGCACGGTCGCCGGTGGCGGAGTCCGCGCAATAGGCGCTGATCACCGTTGCGTAGTGTCGCTCCACTGGGCGACGGTGCCGGCCGTCGACCCTGATCAGTTCGGTGATCTTTTCTCTGGTGAGATCCTCACGGGCTGCCACGTCTTCGTCGGTCGGGTCGCTGATTCCCTCGCACTGCAGGGTGTAGCGGACGAAGGGTCGCCAGTCGTGGGCACCTGGTTCGCGTTCGATCCACCGCTGGATCTCTGTCAGGTTTGCCGGCAGATAGTCGCCCAGGTGGATCTCGGATGCGACCTCGGCGGCCGCGAACACATGGTGCAGGGTGGGCCCGACGCCGAAGAATAGGACGGGTTGATCGCGTTGCGCGCGGTGCATCGTGTCGACGAAGAACGCGATGGTGGCGATCTCGTCCGGTTCGAGAGTGCTGTAGTAGCCGGTGAGGTACTCCGCCGGTACCCAGTCGGTGTCGAACGACGCGTACCTGGGGCGGCGACGATGGAGGACGGCTCTGGTGAGGCGGGCGAGCCCGTATTCGTACAGTGCGGCTCCGAGGTTCGCGCCGCCGAGGAAGATGAGTGCCTCATTGGAGGTGATCGAGTCGCTGAAGACCGCAACACCGAAGGCAGCCGCGTAGTAGGGCACTTCCTTGGCGACCTCCGTGCCGATGTACCCGAGGGCCGCCGCCAGGCGCGGTGCGCGCGTGCTGCTCGTTTTGCGCCGGGTCAGGTCGTAGGCTGCCTTGGACAGCACGTTGGTGCTGGTCCCCGTCGTCGCCAGCAGCGTCCAGTTCGCCCGCAGGTTGGCACGCAGGCCGAATCCCCAGACCGCGTAGCTCGCGACGAGAAACGCCACCACCCACTGATGGTTGAGGCCTGCGAGCAGACCGGAGGCGACCAGGTAGACCCCTGCTGCTGCCGCGCTCGCGTCTAGTGCGTAGGTCGACGCCGCGCTGGCGGCCAGGCTGACGGTCCAGTGCTTGAGTTCCCTGCGACCCGCCAGGACACGCCTGAGGAACCGGACGGCCGCCCACTCGTTCATGCCCGCGCCGCCGTGTGGGCCGGGCGGCTGGCCAGAGCCCAGGCGGACGATCGGAGGTACTCCTGCCGCCAGGCCGGGATCGGGACCGGCGGCTCGGCCGGCCTGCGGAACGCGTGCAAAATGAGATACATCCCCCCGGCCACCAGTCCCGATGTCAGAAAGCTGGCATCCAGGCCGCCCGACAGCGCGGTGAGCGGGCCGGTGTAGAGGGTGCTGTCGGCGCCCAGCAGCCCGACCGCACTCCCCGCCGACCCGGGCGCGAAGGCGACCATTCCCAGAGACAGCGCCACGTTCCAGGCCACGCCACGAGCCAGCACGTCCAGGTCGCCCATGCGGGCACGCAACCCGCGCACGTACAGGGCGGCTGAACCGCACACCACGTAGTGGCCGCGCGGCAAGCTCAGCCGGGCCAGCTCGGCGAACAGGCCGGCCGGATCGGTCAGCAGACTCCGCGGCGGCCTCGCCACGGCCAGGTGGCCAGATGGCGGGGCCACCGCGGATGGATACATCATGGCCCGGACCTTCCCATGGCTACGATGAGCCACAGAGCGGCTCCTGGTTGATGCCGATGCCGTTGACCTTGATGCGCACGCTGCTCTCGGTAGGGGCTCGTACCGGCTCGGACAGGGTCCGGGTGGATGATCGGCGGGATTGATGCGGCTCCCCCTCATCGATGGCGGCCAGCAATTCGGCGCGACTCGGGCCTGGCGTCGCGTAAGGCGGCGCGCCGGCGGCGGTGGTGGTGACCTTGCCGACCATGCCGGGCTCGGCCAGCACCTCCTGCGGCGTGGCGATAAGCGCGGCGATCGCGCTGTAGGCGCGCAGCACGTCGGGATCGCGGTAGGCCGCCGCGTACATTGCCTTGCTCATCGCCCAGGTGGCGTCGGAGGTCCGATACGGCTTGCCGGTGATCTCGCCGTCGATCTCCGCCAGCCGATGCCGGTCGAAGGCGAGCGTCATGCGGTAAAGGGGGGCGACCGTCGTCTCGGTGACCTCGTCGAACCGTACGGCCAGCCTGCCCGCCTGGTCGGGCCCGACTTCGCGCAGCAGATCGCGCAGGCCGCACGCGTGGAGCAGGCCGATCGACGTGCCCCGCGCAAGAGAGGGGTTGGTGCACGCCCAGGCGTCCCCCACTGCGACCAGCCCGGTGACCACCGGCGTGCCGTCGACGACGAACCGGCGGTAGCGGTCCTCGATGCCGGCGATCACCTGGGGGTCGGTGAGCGGCTCGCCGACACCCCAGGGTGCGACGGTCGGATACAGGGCCAGCGCCGTCTCCCACGCCTCGACGTCGCGCAGCGCACGCAACCTCTTGTCCCGGGCGGCCGTGATGAACGCCACGCCCCAGGTGTCGGAGTCGCACGGCAGCGTGAGCAGCGACACACTCTCGAAGCGTTGAAGAACCGTCGCCCGCATCTCGGGCAGGGTCCCGTTCCTCGACCGGAAGTGGCGGGTGTAGTACACGAACCCCGAATCCTCCCGCTCCTCCACGGGACGGCGGCACCCGAGGGCGTCCAGCATGCCGACCACCGCCGACCGGCGGCCCGAGGCGTCGACGACCAGATCGGCGCGGATCGCCGTCCCCTCGTCGGTCAGGACGCCGGCCACGTGCGGTACCCCGGCGATCGACGCCGGCCCCGCCATCAGCCCCGTGACCGTGACGCCCCGGCGAATCGTCACACCGGGCGTACGGGCCGCGACCGCGCTCAGCGCCGCCTCCAGCACGGGCCTGCGCGCCGTCACCGTCTCGAAGCGCTCGTCGCCTTCGCGCGGACCACCGCTCAGCTCCATGGGGAGATCCTGGATCTGGTTCACCCGGGTGGCGCCCAGGGCATCGAGTTCCTCGATCACCGCGGGCAGTTCGCGCTCCATCACCAGCCGCCAGCGCGGCAGCATGAAGTGGAGCTGCCGGAACTGGTTCACCCCGCGCCGGTCCCAGTTCTCCCATAACTCCGCGGGATCGCCGCTCGGCTCGGCGGCGTCGCGTTCCAGCACGGTGACGCGGTGCCTGTCGTTGCCGAGCAGCATCGCCGTCGCCAAGCCGTTGAGCCCTGCTCCCAGCACCACTACCTCTGCCATGGCGCACCTCCCTGATCGGTTCGGTGCTGACAGCATCAGGCGCCGGGCCGCTCACCCTCCAGATCGGTCGGTGCCTGATCGGTGCCTAATCGGTGCTCACTGGACGTCCAGCCGGATCTCACCGATCTCAACGGCCCACAAAAGGTCGGTGAGGCGCTCGATGGCCTTGGCCAGGTGGCGCCGGTACGTGGAGAAGGGAAGATCAAGTAGCTCGGCGGCCGTCTCCTGCGTGGGCGCCGCCCGTACGAACGTGCGATCGAGCACCCGGCACAGCGTCTCGGCGCGAGGCTCGCGTCCCATCTGCTCGATACCGCCGAGCAGCATGGCGTGGAGCCGTTCGACGGAGGCCCCGTCGAATCCGACGGCCAGGGCGGAGCCCATCAGCGGACCGGCGCCGAGCAGGTCCGGCCGGTGCAGGTCGCGCAGAGCGGCGCGGACGGCCTGGTCGAAGCGTGCCCGGTCGAGCGGTGCGGGACGTAGCATGTCCGCGGGCGGTGGCCCGCTCGCGCCCGACAGCTCACGCTCGCCCAGGAGTTCGAGCCACCGTTCGATGGTCAGACGACGCCAGTCGATCCCGTACACGCTGTATCGCCGGTCGGCGAACTCGGTCGTGAGCTCGGTGGTGAGAGCGACATAGTGCATGGCGGGTCCCCAGAACTCAGGGTCGAGGGTCGTCATGAACGACCAGGCCAGGGGCCGTGACACCCAATCGATCGTGCACATCACCGATCCCGCCAGCACGGCGTACGGGTCGCGTTGATGGCCGGTCATGCCGGAGCAGAACCGGGCGATGCTGATCTGCTCACCGGACCGGGCGGGCGAGATCCGCGCCGCCGCGTCGAGCGTGGCACGCACCACGGGATCGGCGTCGCACAGCGACGGGTCGGCGGGATAGACGATCTGGAACGCGAAGCCGACCAGGCCGGCCGGCGACCGCACCACGACCAGATTCTCGGGCTGCGCGTCGAGCCATCGCTCGGCGAGCACCGCACTCTGCTCACCCTCGAATCGCTCGATCACCTCGAGCACGCCCTGGTGGTCCTCGCGACGCCCGGGGACCACGGCCGCCGCCCCCTGCTCGCGCAGGGCCCAGAACTGTCCGCCCAGCGGGCTTCTCCGGTGGAGGTAGACCTTCTGATGGGCCGCGAGCCAGCGGTCGGTGCCGTCGGCGCGACGCAGACAGGCGATGACGTATCCATGAACGATCCGATGGACCCGCCGAAAGGCATCCGGCGACCGGCGCCGGATATCGGCATCGAGCAGGTCACGTACCAGATCATGCGCGTACAGGCCGTCCGCCCCCCGGCTGACGTACGGCCGGCTTTCCAGCCAGTCCCAGATCTCGGGGGCGCGATCACCGACGGCGCGGCGTAACAGATCCTCGGTGGTGAGCCAGGCCTGCGCGCACACCGCCAGCCCGATGGCGTGCGCTTCGTCGGGTACGTCGCCGACCACCTGAGTCACCAGCGCGGCCACCAGGTCGGGCGCGCTTGCCAGGTCGTCGGGCACCGAACCGGACGCGGCGGCGTTCGCCAGCAGCGCCAGCGTGAGCGGGTGCCCGCGGCCGAGGGCCGCGAGGTGCGGGTTGAGCGAGCCGGCGACCCCGGCGCGTTCCAGCAGCTCGGCGCTCTCGGCCCCGCTCAGCGTCTCCAGCCGGTGACAGGCGACCAGGGCCCGCCACCCCGGATCGGTACGCCACGGCGCGCTCGGCGGGTTACGCCCGGCCAGCACGACGACCGCCCCGGCCTGTACCGAGGGCAGAAACTCCTCGCGCACCCAGGCGTCGATCGCGCCCAGATGCTCATAGCCGTCGAGCATCAGTACGGCCCCGGGAAGACCGTCACGGCTCGGAGCATCGCCCCCCGAGCACCTGGCGACCGCCCGGTCGACCGCCGCCCGAAAACTCTCCGGTGAGCCATCGACATCCCGGCCGTCGATGGCGACGGCCGGGCGACCGGCGATCTGAGCGCGCATCCGGAACTGATGAAGCAGCGTGGTCTTGCCGATCCCGCCGGGGCCATGCACGAAGAGCACCCGGCGCGGCGTGTCGGCCCGCAGCGCCTCGTCGAAGCTGGCGAGCTCACCCGCTCTTCCCACGAAGGCCCGGTGGCGGGCCTCATCGATGACCGACGCGAAATCGTTCGCCATCGCAGCTCCCGCCCACCCGCGCGCCCCAGGCGCCGGACTCAGCACAGGTACAGGCTATGCCGGAGCGGCGGGCTTGCGGACGTGGAGCGCGAATCGGACGGCGACGGCGGCCAGCGCCGCCCCGCTCAGCCACAGCGCCCGCAGATCGCGATCTCCGCCCTCATCCGGTGCGCGCCGGTCGAGCATGCGCCCCTTGCGCCGCTCCCGCTCAGCAGAAACTGGGCGTTCCGCGCGTGAGGCGGGCGGTTCCGGAGTGTGGACGTGCCGCTCGCCCTGGCCGACGGGTGCCGGGCCAGGGCGAGTGCGGGGTCACCTGGTCAGTGGTCGGTGTCCTTGGTCTTCACCTTGCAGGTGGAGGTGGCCACCTTCCCCGGATCGCTCACCGAGGTCGCGGTCAGCTTGACCGTGGCGGAGTGGGCGCTGCCCGGCGTCCGGGTCACGAAGACCGGGACATCGACCGACTTGCCGAACGCGGCCGTGGTCAGGTTGTTGCCCGGTTGCGCCGACCAGCCGCTGCCCGTGACCGAGGCCGACAACCGGTAGACGTCGTTGTGCAGGTGGGCTCGCTCATCCTGCGGGTGCAGCGCCGGATCGGTGGCCGCGTCCTTGCCGGTGTTGGTCACCCGGAACGAGCAGTTGGTGGCATATGCAGGGGCCTTGCCGCCCGGCAGCCCCATGGCCACCGCCACGCCGCGCAGCTGCGGTCCGGCGCCCGCCGGGTTCTGCACGCCGATGACGTAGTGCAGGAGGCCCTTGGCGTCCTGGTACTTGTTCAGGATGTAGAAGTGCAGGCCGTTCGTGGCGTCGACGTACTCGTTCTTCGAGCCCGAGTTCGTTCCGGCGTGGAACAGCGCGTCGTTGAGCTGCCGGTAGTCGCCGATCGTGCGCTTCACCTCGGTGCCGTCAGGCCGCTTGTAGTCCAGCATGTCGATGTCTTCGGGATGCGCGTCCACCGCCCACGTGAAGCAGTTGTAGCCGCAGGTCGCGCCTTCCTTTCCGTCGCCTCCGGGCTCGTAGGCCTTGTTCTTGGCGATCAGCACGCCGTTGTCCGGCTGGAACGAGCCGTACCCGATGCGCTGCACCGTCTCGAGCGTGTAGTTGCTCCACCCGCCGGAGGGGCCGCCTCCGTCGCACAGCGGGTTGGTGTTGACGTCACAGGCCGGCGAACGGTCGACTGGCGCGGCGCCGTCCAGCAGCACCTGGACGCCCGCCCGGGTGCCCTTCGGCAGCGGGCTGGTGTTCACCGCCCTGGCGATCACGTCCACGACCGCGAGGCCGGACTTGGCGAGCCCGTCACGGTTGAGCCGCAGCACCGAGGAGTAGGGGACGAATCCCATTCCGATCTTGTTCCGCAGCGTCTGCTCGGCTCCCATCGAGGCGCCCTGCTGCGCGGGCACCTGCCAGCGGCTGTGCGGACCGCCCGGCCCATTGAACGAGCCCCGGTCCATCATGTCCCACGGACCCGACCCCACCCGGTGGTACGGCTGCAGGTACGGATTGTTGTTGTTGTCGCCGATGCTGAAGAAGAAGTGGCTCAGCTCGTGCGTGATCGTGCCCGAGCTCTCACCCTGCCGGACCGTCGACTGGCCCCACAGCTGCGAGCCGGCGAGCCAGGAGGTCCAGGGGACGTACCGGCTCTGCACCGAGGTGGGCAGCGCCGGGTTCGGGTTGCCCCAGATCTCCCGCGGCACATCCTGCGGCGAGTTGAACTTCATCTCGCCGAACTCCTGCCACACCGAGGTCTCGTCGTAGCCGGCGTAGATCCGCATGATCACGTCGTAGCCGCAGTTGCCGGTGCAGCTCGCGTCGGCGTGCCAGAGCTTGTCGGCGTCGGTCTCCAGGCGGGTCCCGGCACAGTTGTTGATGCCGGCCTTGTCGGTGACCGTCACCGTCCCGTCGAGGGTGAGGTGGGTGTCGTCCGGGATGGCGGTGACGACCCTCTGCCCTGACGGGGAGACCCCCGCGATCGTGATGAGGTCGCCGACCTTGAGGAACTTGGTCGACTCCACCGCGATGGTGGTCACGCCGGATTGGTTCCCGGTCACCGTGGTCTGGCCGGGGCAGCCCTGCTGCTGTGGCTGGCCGATGTCGTTGAGGCCGTACTGGGAGGAGTTCTTCGGCATCCGGTACGCCCCGAAGGCGGTTACCGAGGAGATGCCGATCTTGCCACCACTCTGCTCCATCCAGTACCCGTTGATGGTCTGGTAGTGGTTCACCGGGCTCGGCTTGTTGAAGAAGTCGGCGTAGAACTGCGCGACCTTGTCCCGGGTGATGGGGTCGATCTGCGGGTTGCCGAACGGGTCGGACTGCTTCGGCTTGGTGATCACGAACGGCTGGTCGGGGAAGTCGACCGCGACGAGTGCCACCCGGAGCGCGCGGCCGGTCGGGACCGCGCCGTTGGTGGCCCAGCTCACCCCGGGAATCGGCTTGTAGTCCTGCCAGGTCATGTCCTGCTGGTCCTGCACGCGCTGCGGGTCGATCGGCTGCAGTGCGGGAGGGTCCCACGCCGTGGTGGTGGCCTGGCTGGTCTGCGTCATGTTCAGCGATAAGCCGAGCACGAGGGTACAGAACACCGCCAGGGCCTTGGCCGACAATCGTCGGGATGAGCGGTGGCCGCGGTTCAAGAGCACAAGCAACACCTTCCTAAACGGATGCGCAAGGCGGAACCATACGATCGGAACGGGCACTCGTCACCGTGCAGATGCCGAAAGTGCGTTGCCGGCCGCCCCGACATATGTCGGGACTCATCGATCACGCCGTTTGAGAAGAGGCACTATCCGGCAAATAACGGGAGAAAGTTGTCCTACTCCCGTCGAAAGCGGTGCGATGCTCTTAGAGCTGCAAGCGATCGTGGACTCTGTGGCGAGCCGCGTCGGCCGCCCCGCGTTGATCGAGGACCATCGCCAGCGGGTGGTCGTGTACAGCGAGCAACTCGAGCCGATGGACGAAGTACGCCGACTGTCGATCTTGCGCAGGCAGACCACCCCGGAGGTGATCGCGTTCTTCCGGGAGGTCGGCATCATGCAGGCCAAGGATCCGATCCGCACCCCGGCCTGCGACGAGCTGAAGATGCTGCCCAGGGTCTGCGTGCCGATCCGCCACGGTGACCTGCTGCTCGGGTTCGTCTGGCTCATCGACGCCGGTCAGTCGATGACCGACGACGAGATCGCGGCGGTGTCCAGGACGACCACCGACCTGGCTCTCGCGTTGTACCGCGAGAATCTCGCCGGAGAGCTGGCCTCACAGCGGGAGACGGAGGCGATCCGCCTGCTGCTCGCCGACGAGCGGGACGCCCGGCGGCATGGCGCGATGACGTTGCTCGAAAGCGGCCTGCTCTCCGACGACGACGTCCCCACAACGGCGGTCGTCGCCCGGCTGATCCTGCAGCCGAACGTGCGGCTCGACGACCTGGCCCGCATCGCCCTGGAGCAGGCACTGGTCGCGAGCCGCCGGTGGACCGGTTCAAGGGAGGCGGTGCATCTGGTGCGCTACGACCACGGCGTGCTGCTGGTCCATGACAGGCGGGGCGCCGCCACCTCGCGTGCCGTCGCCGAGCACTTGAACGACGTGCTGCAGACGACCATCCGCGGAGTCTCCTCGGTGGCCGGCGCTGTGGTCGGCGTGGGGCGCCCCCGCCCGGAGTTGTCCGAGGTCCGCATGTCCTACGACGAGGCTGCGCTGGCCGCCCGGGTCGCCGTGCAGGTTCCAGCGGTCGGGCCGGTGGCGAACTGGTCGCAGCTCGGGGTCTACCGCGTGCTGTCACAGCTGTCCAGCGAGGTGAGCACCGCCGGCGTCCATCCCGGCCTCGAGAAGCTGATCGAGGATCCGACCAACCGGCCGCTGCTGGAGACCCTGGAGACCTATCTCGACCTGGCGGGCAACGCGCATGCCACCGCGGTTCAGATGAATCTGCACCGCACCTCGGTGTACTACCGGCTACAGCGCGTCGAACAACTCACCGGCACCGACCTGAGGAACGGCAACGAGCGGCTGTCCCTGCATCTGGCATTGAAACTGGCACGGCTGACGGGGCCGATGTAGCGCTCCACCGGCCCCGCCGTCACACTTCAGGTCTCCATCACCGGTGGTTCTGGAAGGACAGCGACCGGGTCTCCTCCTGGTTTCCGTTGGCATCGGTGGAACGGAAGCCGATCGTGTGCCCGCCCTCGCCTAGGACCCGGAACGGCTTGCTGTACGTCTTCCACTTCCCACCGTCGAGCCGGTACTGGGTCCCGGTCACGCCCGAGCCCCAGCCGTCGCTCGCCGTGAGCGTCACGAAGGGATTGTTGTACGAGTCGCCCTGGCGAGGAGGACGCTGGCTCAGCTCCGCCTCGGTGGTCGGCGGGTCGACCTCGATCGCCTTCAGGGCCGCCGCGAGGTTGGGCAGGGGGCCGATGTGCTCTCCCGCGGTGGTGGGGCCCTGCGCGGTGCCCGTGCGCTTCAGCAGGTCGGCGATCTGCGCGGCGGTCCACGGGTCCTGGCCGGTGGCCTTCAGGTAGGACTGGACGGCCACGACCGCGCCGGTGACGATCGGCCCGGCACCGGACGTGCCGCCGAACGACCTGGTGTACCGGACGTTGAGGTTCGCCGGGTCGGTCCCGCCGAACAGGCTGCCGTTGCTGCCCGTGGTCACGATGTTCCGGCCCCAGCCCTGCAGGTCGAACCGGGCGCCGTAGTTGGAGAAACCCAGGCGCTCACGCTCGGTGTCGCTGCCGGCGCCGACCAGGATCGCGCCGGAGTCCTGGACGCTCCGGTCGAACCACTTGATCCCGTTCTGGACGTACAGCTCGGAGTCGACATTCTGGTTGCCGTTGCCGCCGGTCTCCACCACCGTGACCCCGAGCCCGTTGAGCAGTTGGATCGCGTCGAAGACCGACGGTATCCACTCCAGCGGCGCGTAGTTGCTGCCGCCGAGCGGGCCCGACGTCTGCTGTTCGAGCAGCACGGCGTCGCCGGGTTCGAGGACGTTGAGGCCGGCGAGATACGCCAGTGCCGCGCCCGGGCTCCATCGGGTGCCCCCACTGGCCAGTGCCTGGCTGGGTGAGATGCCGTACATCGTGGCCTCCGGCACGCTGCCGGTCACGCCGTACCCGTTGTCCCGGGCGACCAGCTCGCCGAAGACCGCGGTCCCATGCTCGTCCGCGAAGCCCGTGTACCGTGGGAACACCGAGCCGCCGAGGTCGCTCGACGAGTCCAGCTGGAGGTCCTCGTGGGACATGTTCCAGTCGTACTCCAAGTCGACGATCTTGATCCCGGCGCCGCGGGCTCGCGGATCCTGGTGGGAGAAGTCGGCGTCGATGCCCTGCGGCGCCGGCCGCTGGTACCCTTGCATCCCGGTGAAGTCCGGAGTCGATGACGCGGGCGGTGGGGCGGGGTCGGGGGCCGGATAGGCGAAGGCCACCTCGGGGAGCGATCGGAGTTCCTGGATCACCTGTTTTACGTCCACGTCGGCGGGCAGCACGACGCTGTACCAGGAGGCCATGTCGGGGACCGCCTCGCCGGCGCGGGCTTTCGCCCTGGTGCTCAGGTCGTCCAGCTTGGCGACCGACGCGCTCGGCAGCAGCGGCGTGACCGACCGGGCGCGATGACGGTCGAGGACGGTCTGGACGGAATCCAGGTTCTCGCCACGGGTGCTGCGCAGTTCCTGGCTCGTCCCGCGGACCCGGAGCGCCTCCTGGAACTTGACCTCGAGAGCGACCTCAGGCGTGGCCGCGACGGCTCCCGCCGCGGCGCGATTGACAGTGATCGGGAGTGGGTGTGGTGTCGCGGCTTGTGCGGGAAGAACTCCGATCGCACTGACGCTCGCGACTAATACGCCGAGGGTAGCCAGGACTGCCTGACGCTTGGCCATGACGAATCCGTTCCATGCATGAGGGGCTGGCAGGTCGGTGCCAATGGAATGGGTCGGCAGAATCTAATCCCGACTCGGCGCACCGTGTACTGGCGCAGCTGACGGAAGAATTGACGCCGGGGACCTACCATTGTCGAAGGATCACGACCGGCGGACGTCCGCCGGTCGATGACCAGGGATTCGACGAGCGCGGCGGGATCCTCCTCGGCCGTCCGTCCCTCCGAGCGAACAAGTAGCACATAATGCCGATGGTCAAGAACGCACGGTTGCTCAGTGCTCCCGGTAGTAGTCGGCGAGGGCGGCGAACGCGGCCTTGGGTTCCCATGGCATGTCGGGGTAGGTGGCTCCGAGGCGGTCCTCGTAGACCTTGACGATGCCGTAACTGGCCAGGTCCAGGTCCTCGCGGGGGTCGCCGTCGGGGCGGTGCGGTTGGTCATAGAGCGCGAAGGTGAACACGAAGGTGCCGTCGATGCCGCCGGCTTCGAAGGCCTCCAGCAGTTCGCGCAGATACGCGGCCTGACCGGCCTCGTCGCGGGCGTACTCACCGTTCAGCCGAACAGGTGCACGGGTGTCCTTGTCGTACTCGACGATCTCCAGACCGCGAGCGCCCCGGTCGCCGGCACCCTGGTAGCCGGCCGCGCCGAACTCGGTGATCGCGACCGGCTTTCCCTGCGCGACGAGAGTATGGACGCCTTCGGCGAAGCGGTCGGCGATCTCGGCCGACCGGTAGAGATCCACGGACATGATGTCGAAGGGTGCCCAGTCGACGCGCTCAAGCGGTACGGAGGCGTAGGTCACCTTGCCGCCGAAGTGCTCACGGACGAGTGCCACGGCCTTGCCGAGGAAGTCGTTGACACGCGCGCTGAGCTCGCCGATCTGCTCGCGCACGCGATGTGGCCGGCTCAGCAACTCGACCCGCTCGTCGGTGCTGTCCCCGGGCAGGAATCCCTTGTTCATCAAGCTGAGCTCGGCGCCTGTGACGAACACGACCTCGGCTCCCCGCTGCCTGAGCCGCTCCGCGCGCGCGGCGCAGTCGGCGAACAGCGACAGCATCTCGTCGGTGGTCAGTTCCAGCGGGTAGGGGGAAAACCAGACCTCGAGGCCGAGGTCGGCGGCGTGCGCCGCCGCGAGTTCGATCCGTTCCGGATCGCCACCCATGACGCGGACCGCAGTGCAGTGCAGGTCATCACGGATGATGCGCAGCTCGCGTTTGACTACCTCCGAGTCGAAGAGCTCGTGGCCGATGGCTCCGTTGTAGACGAAGCCGGTGTCGTAGCTGATGCCCTTGGCTCGCACGTGTTGCGCCTTCTTTCGGCGAGAATTCTTACGGTACTCGCTGTACCCTAGTTGCTATGGCCCAGGGGTGACAACCAAAATAGGAAGGTACGACCGGTACCGCTTGCGGGAAGGGGCTCCGATGAGGCGGCCAGGTGCCGGGCAGACGCGGCGACGCGGAGCTGCCCTGGAGGAGGCGATCCTGCGCGCCGCGGTGGACGAACTCGCCGAGTCCGGATACGCCGGGTTGACCATGGACAAGGTCGCCACCCGCGCCGGCACCAACAAGAACGCCATCTACCGCCGCTGGCCAAACCGCCTCACGCTCGGCATCGCCGCCTATCGGCAACTGACCACGACGGTCCCGCCCCCCGACACCGGCAATCTGCGCGGCGACGTCCTGGAGCAGCTACGCCAGGCGAACCGCTACTGGAGCTCCCCCCTCGGCGCGATCCTGCGCGAACTACTCTCTGCAGCCGGCGGCGCGTCAGAACTCCTGGCGCAGTTGCAAGACCAGTCCGGCGACGCCGCAGCCGCCCCCTGGTTGACCATCCTGGGCCGCGCGATCGCACGCGGTGATGCAGCCCCCGAAGCGCTCCATCCACGGGTCGCCACCGTGGCCATCGTCCTGCTACGCAACGAATTCGTCGTGCGCGGGGTCCCTACCGCACCCGACGACGTCCTCGTCGAGATCGTCGACGAGGTGTACCTGCCTCTAGTGCGGCAACGCGGTCCGACCCCAAGCTGATCTTCCGCCGGCGCTGAGACCTATACCAGTGTCCGCTGTCGCGGTTTCTGACCCGTGATGACGCTCTCTGATCTTGGCTCTGGCAATCATTGCGTGGTGCGGTGACGGATCGTGAGCAAGGCAAGACGGCGCGCAGAGGACGATCTTCCTTAGGCGTCCTGGCCGCCGATCGCACGCCCCGCGATCCGGACGACGTGAGCTGGCGACGGCGCGGCCATGGGCACGGGCATGGGCACTGACGGAGAGGTCACGGGCGGGCTGCGGGAGCGATTCGAATGGCCCTCATCCCCGTCCCGCATGATCGGTGGCGGAGAGCCGGTCCGGCGGTTGAATCGCAGGTGTCGATAGCCCTGGCGGAGAGGATCACCGTGAACGAAGCACATTCGGCGGGTCCGGGCGGCGGCAAGGACGGCCGCACCGTGGTCGTCATCGGTGGCACCAGTGGCATCGGTGCGGCTGTGGCTGAACGCTTCGCCGCGTCGGGGGCCCAGGTGTTCGCCGCCGGCCTCAGCGCGGGCACGGAGTGCCTTTCGGGCACGGTGCGGCCGGTTCTGCTGGATCTGACCGAGGCGGGGGCGCTGGAGCGCTTCCTGGGCGGGCTCTCCCAGCTGGACGTGCTGGTGAACGCCGCAGGGGTGATCGCCAGGGATGAGGAGTACGACCCGGAGGTGTTCGCCCGTGTGGTCGGCGTCAATCTGACCGGCACCATGCGGGCCTGCGTCGCGGCCCACGGCCTGTTGCGCCGTTCCGCGGGATGTGTGGTGAACGTGGCGTCGATGCTCAGCTTCTTCGGCGGCCCGAAGTCGCCCGCGTACACGGCGAGCAAGGGCGGGGTCATGCAGTTGACCAAGGCGCTGGCGGTGGCGTGGGCGGCGGAGGGCATCCGGGTGAACGCGGTGGCCCCGGGCTGGATCCGTACCGCGTTGACGGCCGCCCTGCATGAGGACGGCGCGGCCGCTCGGAAGATCGTCGAGCGCACCCCGATGGGCCGCTGGGGCGAGCCCGGGGACGTGGCGGGAGCGGTGGCGTTCCTGTGCGGCCCGGACGCCCGGTTCATCACGGGCGCGGTGCTGCCGGTGGACGGCGGCTACCTGGCCGCGTGACAGCGAGAACCAGACTTCTGATGACAAGGAGCGACTCTTGAGCGGAACGCAAGCCCCCGTGATCCCGATCTCCTCCGTGGTGCCGCCGGAGATCGCCGTTGCGGCCGTCCCCGAGGATGACCGGGTGTGGGTGCCGCAGGCGCCCAACGTGTGGTTCCGGCCGCTGATGTTCAACACGGTGACCGGGCAATGGTGCAACCTGCTCAAGGTCACCGCCGCGGGCATCGTGTCCCGGCACCGCCATCCCGGCGTGGTCTTCGGGTACGTGATCAAGGGCAAGTGGCACTACTACGAGCACGAGTGGGTCGCCGAGGCCGGCCAGTTCGTCTACGAGCCGCCGGGCGAGATCCACACGCTGGCCGTGCCGGACGACTGCCCAGAGATGATCACGTTCTTCAACATCACGGGCGCGATGGCCTACGTCGACGAGAACGGCGCGCAGATCGGCTACGAGGACACCTTCACCAAGATCGACATGTGCCGCGCGCACTACGACAAGGCCGGTCTCGGAGCCGACTACGTCAACCAGTTCATCCGTTGACGACCATCTGATCCGGGTGTGTCCCGTTCGCGAACCTCGCGGTAAGCTCCGGAGCCGCGGCGAGGGAGCGGGGCTGATGGACATCCGAAACGTGCACCACTACCGGATCGACTGGATCGTCAGCTTCGTGGCCGTCGCCCACCACGGCGGCTTCTCGGCCGCGGCCAAGGCCCTCTACCGCTCCCAGCCCCGGGTCAGCAGCCACGTCGCCGAGCTCGAACGCCTGCTCGGCGCCCGGCTGCTGGATCGCTCCCTGCAACCCGCGGCGCTCACGCCCGAGGGCCGCGCGCTGCTGCCACACGCCGAGGAGATCCTGCGCAGGCTCAGCCTCCTCGCCGAACTGACCGGAGGCGTCGTACGCGGCGAGGTACGGCTCGGCGCCTACCCCAGCGCCGCCTCCTACCTCTACCCGCTGGCCGTACGGGCACTGCACGCGACGCACCCGCACGTACGGCTCGTCCTGCGCGAGGGACCGAGCGTGGCGCTCGGCGACGACCTCGTCGAAGGCGCCGTCGACCTGGCCATCCGGCCGCTGCAGCCGCTCGTCAACTCCGATGACGTGGTCAGCCAGGTGTTGTGGCGCGAACCGCTGGTGGCCGTCTTCCGCGACAACCACCCACTCGCGCACACGACCAGCGTACGGCTCACCCAGATCGCCGCCCTGCCCGTGGTGAGCATCGGCGAGAGCGGCGAGGGCCACGGCCGCCAGTACGAGGCCAACCTCGCCTTCGCCATGGCCGGCCTCAACCCGATCATCGTCGCCCAGACCAACCAGCCGCAGACCCTCATCTCCCTGGTACGCCACGGCATGGGCACCGGCGTCACCAACAGCCTGGCCATGACCACTGCCAACACCCAAGGGGTCACCCTGGTGCCGATCGCCGAGCCGTACTGCGAGCGCGTGGTGGCGGCGTGGTGGCGCACCGGCGGGGTGGTGTCACCGGCGGTGGAGGCGGTTCGGGAGACCCTCGCGGCCCTGCCCACCCCCCGCTGGCCCTGGGACGAGCAGCCATCCGGGCGGCTCTGACAACGACTCCGCGTGTCAGCGGTCTACGGAACGCCTTCGAGGCCGTTGCGACGGGTGACCGCCGCCAGCCAGCGGGCGCTGTCCTTCGGGATGCGGCGCTGGGTCGGGTAGTCGATGTAGACCAGCCCGAACCTGCGTGCGTACCCCCAGGCCCACTCGAAGTTGTCGGTCAGCGACCACACGAAGTACCCGCGCAGGTCCACGCCGTCCGCTATGGCGCGGGCCGCCGAGCGGAAGTGGCGGTCCAGGTAGTCGATCCGCCGCGGGTCCGGCACCTGACCGCCGGGCTCCGGCTCGTCGGCGAAGGCGGCGCCGTTCTCCGTGACGTAGAGGGGCGGTGCGTCGTACTCGCGGTGGATCCTGACGAGCACGTCGTGCAGGCCGTCCGGGTCGATCTCCCAGCCCATCTCCGTGGCGGGCAGGCCGCGGCCGACGAACTCCACGTCGTCGCTGCCCACCCACGGGGTGCTCGCGCCGGAGTCCGGCCGTCCGGCGCGTACGACGTGCCGGCTGTAGTAGTTGACGCCGAGGAAGTCCAGCGGCTGCGCGATCACCTCGGCGTCGCCGTCCTCGATGTGCCCGGTGTCCGTGACGTGTGCGAGGTCGCCCAGCAGGTCGGCCGGATAGCAGCCGCGTAGCAGCGGGTCGAGGAACTGGCGGTTCATCAGCGCGTCGATGCGCCGGGCCGCGTCCGCGTCCGCGTCCGCGTCGGCGTCGGCGTCGGCGTCGGCGTCGGCGTCGGCGTCGGCGTCGGCAGGGGGGTCGCCGGCCGAGTCGACGGGGTAGAGGTTCACCGTGATGCCGAACGAGCCGGAGTCGTCGCGGGCCCGCATGGCGCGCACCGCCAGGCCGTGGCCGAGTAGCAGGTGGTGGGCGGCACGGACGGCGGCGGCCGGTTCGCGGCGGCCGGGTGCGTGCACTCCCGACGCGTAGCCGAGGTAGGCCGCGCACCACGGCTCGTTGAGCGTCGTCCAGGAGCGCACCCGGTCGGCGAAGCGGGCGTGCACCGCCTCGGCGTACTCGGCGAAGCGGTGGGCGGTGGCGCGCTCCGGCCAGCCGCCCGCATCCTCCAGCTCCTGGGGCAGGTCCCAGTGGTAGAGCGTCACCCACGGCAGCACGTCACGCGACAGCAACTCGTCGATCAGCCGGTCGTAGAAGGCCACGCCCGCGGGGTTGAGCGGCCCGCGCCCGCCGGGCTGCAGCCGTGACCACGACAGCGAGAAGCGGTAGTGGGTCAGGCCGAGGCCGGCGAGCAGCGCCACGTCCTCGCGGTACCGGTGGTAGTGGTCGCAGGCCACGTCGCCGGTGTCGCCGTCGAGGATGGCGCCGGGCGTGTGGGCGAAGGTGTCCCAGATGGAGGGGCCCCTGCCGCCTTCCGCGGTGGCGCCTTCGATCTGGTACGCGGCGCTCGCCGCACCCCAGGCGAAGCCCGGGGGAAAGCACACGGAGGCGGGAGCGGTGGTCCGGGTGTCGGTCATGTGGGGTTCTCCTGACGTTCGCGGTGGTCGTAGGCGGTCACCGCAGCCACAGGTCCGCGGGTGCGGCCAGCGGGCTGAGCGCGTCCCACAGCTCGTCCGGGACGGCGCGGGTGGCGAGGCCGGCGGTCTCGGCGATCCGCTCGGGAAGGGAGGCGCCGACGATGGTCGAGGTGATGCGCGGATCGCGCAGGGAGAACTGCAGGGCGGCGGCGGCCAGTGGCACGCCGTGCAGCGTGCAGGCGTCCTCCATCTGCCTGATTCTGCGCAGTGTCTCCGCGGCGGCGTCCCGGTAGGCGTACCTCTGGTAGGTGCCGGTTCCCTTGGCCAGCACGCCGCCGCCGAAGGGAGCGCCGTTCACGACGCCCACGCCGAGGGAGACGGCCTCGTCGACGAGCTCGTTCGCAGAACGGTCGACAAGGGTCCACCGGTTGTGTGTGATCAGCACCTCGAAGGCGCCGGTGCGCAGGTAGCGGGACATCAGCCGTACCGGCCCGCCCGCCACGCCCAGGTGGCCTATCACGCCCTCCTCCCGCAGCGCGAGCAGCGCCTCGACCGGGCCGTCGGCGGCCATGCCCTGCTCGAAGGTGATGTGCTCGGGGTCGTGCAGGTATACCAGGGGCAGGAAGTCGAGCCCGAGGCGGGCCAGGCTGCCCTCGGCGGAGCGGCGTACCTGGTCGCCCGAGAAGTCCGCGCCCTCGCGGTCTACCTTGGTGGCCAGCACGAAGCCGTCCGGCACGCCGCCGAGCCGCCCCAGCGCCGTACCGATGCGCCGCTCGCTTTCGCCGCCGCTGTAGCCGGCGGCGGTGTCCAGGAAGTTGAAGGGGCCGGTGAGCGCGGCCAGCGCGGTCGAGATGCCCCGCTCGGCGCCGACCTCGTAGCCGAAGTTCTCCGGCATGCTGCCCAGCGGGCCTCCGCCGACGCAGATCGGCGTGACGTGCAACCCGGTGGCGCCCAGCGGCCTGCGGGGGAAGGCGGTTGCGCCGGTCATCGTGCGGGTACGGGGTGCAGGGCCACGCCGTCCGGGCCGGCGAGCAGGCCGTCGGGAGTGGAGCGGGCACCGGCGGCCGACAGCAGGGCGGACATCTGGTCCCCGGCGGCTATGCCGACATGACGGAAGCCGAGCCTGGCCTCATCGGGCGCCCCGGGCCCCGGGGTCTTGGGCGCGGTGAAGGTGAAGATCTCCAGCACAGCGTCGCCGGCCGCCAGGTAGGTCAGCAGGAATCCGCGCGGGTCCTGGTCCTGGGAGATCTGGCCGATCAACTCGTACCCGAGCATGTCGCGGTAGAACGCCAGGGCGGCGTCGAGGTCGGCGGCAGTGACGGCGACGTGGTCGAAGGCGGGGGCCGCGTCGCGGGGCCTGGCGCGCGCGGCGGCGCGCTCACGCGCGGCGAGCTCCGCCGAGCCGATCACGTGGTACTGCAGGTACTTGTCGATGATCTCCAGATGGGTGCCGTCGGGGTCCTGGAAGAAGGCCAGCCGGACGCCGCCCACGGCGTCCAGCGGCGGCAGGGTGAAGGGGACGCCCGCGTCGCGCACCCTCTCGGCCCGCAGGTCGACGTCGCCGACCTTGAAGCCGATGTGCCGCACGCCGCGCTGCAGGTCGTCGTTGACCCAGCCGCCCAGGCTCCCGCCGGCGACCTCGACGAGGTCGAGCGTCACCGGTCCCGCCGACAGCCGGGCGATGCTCGCATCCTGGCCGCCTCCTACCGGCTTGAGGTCGAGCAGGTCGCGGTAGAAGTCGACGGAGCGGGCCAGGTCGCTGACGCCGATCTCGATGTGGTGGATGGACACCCGTGTTCCCTTCACTATGACTTGATCGCGCCCAGGGTGAGGCCGGCCACGAAGCGCCGCTGCATGCGCATGTAGACCAGCACGATCGGCAGGATCGACATGGTCAGCGAGGCGCAGATCAGCGGCCAGTCGGTGGAGTACTGCCCGACGATGGTGTACAGCACGGGTTGCAGCGGCAGGTAGCCGGGGTTCTGCAGGAAGGTCTGCGCGTAGAGGAACTCGTTCCAGGTGGTCATGAACTGGAAGATCACCACGGTGGCCACGCCCGGCGCGGCCAGCGGCAGCATGACCCGCCAGAAGATGGCGAACTCCCCCGCGCCGTCCACCCTGGCGGCGTGCACGAGCTCGTCGGGCAGCGTCTCGAAGAAGGCGCGCATCAGGAACATCGCGAACGGCAGCGACGTGCCGACGTAGACGAGGATCAGGCCCTGCCGCGTGCCGAGCAGGTCCATGGTGCGCAGTTGCAGGAAGAGCGGCAGGATGATCGCCGTCACCGGCAACATCATCGTGCTGAGCAGCGCGAGGTAGAGGAACCCCTTGAAGGGGAAGCGCAGCTTGGCGAAGGCGTATCCGCCGAGGGTGGCCAGCGCGAGCACCGCCACCACCGTGATGGCGGTGATCACCAGCGTGGTGGCGAAGTGCGAGGGGTAGTCGAGCTGCGACCAGGCCCGCTCGTAGGCGTCGAAGGTGATCTTGTCCGGGACGGCCGAGCCGCTGAAGACGGTGTCTCTGGGACGTACCGACGTCAGCAGCATCCAGACGAACGGGAAGGCCGTCGCCGCGGAGATCGTGATCAGTGCGACGTAGGCGGCCGAGTGCCAGGCCCGCCGCTGAGCCCGCACCCGGGAGGCACTGCGCCAGCGCGCGGAGCCGTGCGCTCGGGCGAGCGTCATGCCGTCCTCCTGGAGATCCGTAGCTGGGCGATGGTCACGAGCATGCAGAGCACGAAGATCACCATGCTGATCGCGGTGGCGTACCCGAACGACGGCGTCGCGCCCGATTCGTTGCCGAACGCCAGGCCGTACAGGTACGTGCCGAGCACCTCCGAGGCGCGGTTCGGGCCGCCGCCGGTCATGACGTAGATGAGATCGAAGGTCTTGAGCCCGTTGATCAGGTTGAGCAGCACCACCACGCCGGTGACCATGCGCAGCGCGGGCACGGTGACGCGGCGGAAGCGCTGGAACGGGCCCGCGCCGTCGATGCGGGCGGCCTCGTACAGCGTCGGGTCGATGCCCTGCAGGCCGGCCAGGTAGATCAGCATGTAGAGCCCCGCGGCCTGCCAGAGCGAGACCACGATCAGCGCGGGCACGACCAGGTCCGGGTCGGCCAGCCAGGGCTGCGCGAGCGTGCCCAGACCGAGCGCGCGCAGCGCCTCGTTCAGCGTGCCCAGGTTGGGCTCGTAGATGAGCTGCCACAGCGCGCCGGTCACCACGAGCGAGATCACGGCCGGCATGAACAGCAGCGTGCGGTAGATCACCGAGCCGCGCCACGGGCCGTTCATCAGGACGGCCAGCAGCAGCGGCACGACTGTCTGCAGCACGGTGGTGACGGCCGTGAAGACCACCGTGGTGGTCAGGGCCTGCCAGAACACCGGGTCGCGCAGCATGAAGCCGAAGTTGCCGAACCCCACGAACCGCGGCTCGCCGATGCCCGACCAATCCGACAGGCTCAGATACAGGGAGCGCACGAAGGGGTAACCGACGAAGATCGCGAAGAAGATCACGATCGGCGCGACGAACAGGTAGCCGACCCCCGCCTCCCTGACCCTCGCCCGCGCAGGCCTCCTGCCGGTGACGTGGAGGGCCATGATCAGTTGCCGCCTCGGGCGCGTACCACGTCGGTCTGGATCTTCTTCGAGGTCTGCTCGGGCGCGGCCTGCCCACCGACGAGTGCGGCCACCGCGTTGGCGGCCGCGGCCGAGGAGCCCTTGCCGAACAGGATGTGCGGCGCGCCGTCGCCGTTCAGCAGCCAGGAGGTCATCTGCTTCAGCACCGGGTCGGCGACCTGCCGGCCCGCCGTCTGCGTGGAGGGCATGCTGGCCGAGTCATTCATGATCTTCGCGTAGCGGGCGGGCTCGTACATGAACTTGACGAACTCCAGCGCCGCCGCCTTGTTCGGGCTGTTCCGGCTGACGGCGAAGCCGGCGCCGGCCTGGTTGGCGCACCAGTGCCGCTTGCCCGCGGCCCAGGCGGGGGTCGGCATGACCTTGTAGCGTTCGACGAACGCCTTGGGCGCGCTCTGGATGAAGTCCTGCGGCACCCACGAGCCCATGAACAGCATGGCGGCCTTGCCGGTGTAGAGCAGGCTCTCCCCCTGCGCGGTGGTGAGCCCGTTGGAGTTGGGCGCGAACGCGCCGCCCTTGACCAGTTTGTCCATCGTGGTGAGCGCCTCGACCACCTTGGGGTTCTCCCACGTGGCGCCGTTGCGCTGCTGGTCGATGTCGAGGAGGAGGGCGGGGTCGTCGCTCGCCTGCGTGATGAGCGGGAGGAAGAAGTCCAGGCCGTTGGTGCCGGGATTGTTGGACAGCAGGCACGGCAGCACGCCGATGTCATTGATCTTACGGCCGGCGGCGAGGAGGTCGTCCCAGGTCTCCGGTACGTCCACCTTGGCGCGGGCGAGGATGTCGGGGTCGTAGAAGATGCCGAACGTCTGCGCCATCCAGCCCAGCGCGTACTGCTTGCCCGCGTCGGTGTATTCGTCGTTGGCCGACTTGAAGAAGTCCTTCAGGAAGTCGGCGCCGAGTTCGGTACGCAGGTCCGCGGAGACGCCCGCCTTGCCGTACTCGATGGCCAGCACGTGCGGGGCGAAGATCTCCGGCGGATCGCCCGCCGCCACGGCGCCCTGCAGCGCCGGCAGGTAGGAGTCGGGATCGCCGAACAGGCGGTTCTCCACGACGATGGTGGGATGCGCGGCCTGGAACTCCTCGATCAGCGGGCCCCATTGGTCGCGCTGCTGGCTGTACCAGTGCCACAGCCGTACCCGCGCCTTGCCGCCGGTGGTGGCGCCGCCCGTCGAGGGCGCGCTGTCACAAGCGGTGAGCAGGCCGGAGGCGGCCAGGCCCGCGGCGCCGAGCAGGCTCCCCTGAAGCAGGCTCCGCCGGCTCACTCGCCGTGCGGGAGGGGTGCCCCAGGTGCCCGCGCTGTCAAGGGGTGTCGTCTCACCCATGACGCGTCCTTCCCTGACGGTTCGAAGACCCGGCCCCCCGCGTGCCGACTCCACGTGATGGAATGTGACGGGTTGTCACGTCCGGAAGGTCGCACGGGTGTGACATACGAGTCAATGGAACATTTCCGGCCCGTATCACACCTATTCGGAACCCGTCCGATCGGGGTGCCAGGGCAGGACCCGGCACCTAAACTCGGGGAGCGCTCCCATGAGCTGAGAAGGGAAGACACGTGCGAGCTGTCCGCTGGCATGGTGCGGGTGACGTCCGCATCGAGGACGTGCCTCCGCCTCCGGCGCCCGGGCCCGGCGAGGTCAGGGTCAGAGTCGCCTGGTGCGGGTTGTGCGGCTCGGACGTGCACGAATACCGCTACGGACCGGTACGCACCCCGATCGAGCCGCATCCTGTCACCGGTCGCAGCGCGCCGCTCATCATCGGTCATGAGATCTCCGGCTGGGTCGAGTCGGCCGGAACAGGAGTGACCGCCCCCGAGCCCGGCGCTCTGGTGGCGCTCAACGCGTTGCTGCCCTGCGGCCGCTGCGAGCCGTGCCTGCGCGGCGACGTGCAGCTCTGCCTCACGCTGGGACACCTGGGGCAGTCGGCGGACGGCGGGCTGGCCGAGCTGGTCACGGTGCCTGCCTCGATGGCCGTGACCGCGCCTCCCGGCATGGCTCCCGACCTGGTGGCGCTGGCCGAGCCGTTCGCGGTGGCCATACGGGCGATCCGGCACGCGGGCGCCCTGTCCGAGCAGGCGTGCGTCGTGCTCGGCGCCGGCTCGATCGGCCTGGCCGCGGCGATCATCCTCGACGCGGGCGGCAACCGGGTGACCGTGCTCGACGTGGTGGAGGAACGGTTGCGGCACGCCGCCAGGCTGGGCCTGCGTGCCCGGCAGGTCGCCGACGCGCTCGGCGGGGGATTGCGCGCGCCGGTCGTACTGGAGTGCTCCGGCGCCGCGTCGGCGGGCGGCACCGCGGTACGGCTGGCCGCTGCCGGCGGCGTGATCGTGATCGTCGGGCTGCCCGGCGAGCCGAGCACACTGGACCTGGCCGACGTCGCGCTGCGCGAGATCACCATCGCCGGCAGCATGTCACACCTCGCGGACGCCGACATGGCCCCCGCCATCGCGGTGCTCGCCGCGCACGCCGAGCGCGCCTTGGGGATCGTGACGTCACGCGTGCCCCTCGCCGAGACCGTCACCGGCGGTCTCGGCGTGCTCGCCGGGCCGGGCCGGCACCGGCAAGCGAAGATCCTCGTGCGCGTCGCGGACGGCGGCTGAGCGCCGGGCACGGCGCGGCCGCGACCTTGCGGCGTTCGATCCGACCTTCGCTCGGCACCACAACCTGTTCGGTGTCTACCGTCAGCGGGTCGGGGGGACGATGCCGTATTCGTGAATCTTGCGGTAGATCGTCGCCCGTGACATGCCGAGCGACCTGGCGGCCTTGATCTTGTTGCCGTCATGGTCGAGCAGGCTCTGCACAATGGCGTCGCGCTCCATGGACTCCAAGGGGCTGAGCACCCGGCGGCTGACCGTACGGCATTCCGGCGGCAGGTCGTTCGGCTGGATCGAGCCGGTGCGCCGGTACTGGACGATCCGTCTGAGCACCTGCCAGAGCTGTTCGGTGTTGCCCGGCCAGCTCGACCGTACGAGAAGCTGCATCGCCTCCGGCGAACAGACCAGACGACCGTCCGGCATGAGCTTGGCGAGGAAGAACGGCACCAACTCGTGAACGTCTTCGACATGGTGCCGTAGCGGCGGGAGCTCGACCGTACTCGGGAAGAACCGCAGCAGCTCGGCCAGCTCTCCGCCGTCGTGGCGCCGGCTCAGCGTGACCGCGACCCAGAGCGGGCTTGGCCGGTCCACGGCTCTCGCCGCCTTCAGCGCCGCGGACAGCGCGCGCAGACGCCCGGCGCTGAGCCGGTCGACGTGCCGGATCACCAGGCTGCCTGCCCCGCCGAGCAGTTCCCGCCGCACCCCGTTCAGCCAGCCCCGGTCGCTGGCCTCGGCGGCGTCCAGCACGGAGAAGCGGGCGGCCGGGGTCCGGTGTTGGTGCACGGCCTTGACGAGGGCCAGCTTGCCGACGCCGGGTTCGCCCTCCAGCGCGAGCCACTCGCCGGAGGCGTATATCGCCTCGACCTGGTGGCAGCCGCGCAGCCACAGCGCACCGGAGCCGACCAGCCCGGGCAGGAACACCCGCGGCGGCGTCACGGCCTCGGTGCGCTGCCGGTTGCCGAGCTCGGTCAGCTTCACGTGCACCACACCGCCGGCCAGCCGGCCCTCGCCGCGTACGGGCCGGCAGTACAGCCGCGCCTTCATGCCGCTGGGCAGCTCGACCATGACCGCCCTGGTGGGGTGGCGGCCGGCGAGCGTCTCGGCCGCCTGCCCGAGCAGGATCGACTGCTCACTCGGATCGAGCACCTGCCGGGCGTGGTAGTTCATCATCACGACGTCGTTGTTGAACGCGAACACGATGCCGGCGGTGCGCCGGCACGTCCGCAGGTATTCCTGGAGCAATTCGAGCTCGCGGATGCTGCTGTCGGCGAACAGCGCCTGCTGGATCTGGTCGGCCGTGGTCTTCGCCAGCGCCAGCAGCAGCGGGTCGGCGTCCTTGCGCCAGCAGGTCAGGTCGACAGCGCCGACCGTCTTTCCCGAGATCGGGTGATGGATCGGCACACCCGCGCAGGCGAGGTCCTCCAGGTGCTCCGCATAGTGCTCGTGGCCGAACACCTGCATCGGCCGGCCGCCTTCGAGAGCCGTGCCGATGCCGTTGGTGCCGACGAACTCCTCCGCGTAGCTGAAGCCGGGCGCGAGCTTGACGCGGTCGAGGTGCGAGTCGAGATCGTGGTCAGCCGCCAGCCGGGCCAGCACCAGGCCCGCAGGGTCGGTGAGAATGATGCTGATCGGCTGGCCGTCCAGGTGCTCCCGCAGATGTGTGAGCACCGGCAGGGCGCTGCGGCTCAGCGGGGTGTCGGGGTCGGGGTCGCGCATGTAGGTCAGGTCGATGTGATCGGCCGCCACGTTCCAGCGCCGGGAGCGCCACCACGACGCCAGGATGGCGTCGCGCACCTGGTCCGGATCGATGGCCTCGGCGGTCAGGAACCGTTCGCGAGCCTTGGCCAGATTCTCGCCGTCGGTGAAGTCACCTGGACGCGTCAGTGTGGGCGGCATGGGGCCCCCTGTTCGCGGGAACGCCCCCGCGGGCCGGGTCGGGCCCACGGGCGGGGTTCGCGGTTTACCTGGCGGTTACACAATACGCGGCACATGTCCGATACCTGTCTCATATTGAGACCGCCGGGCCACCGGTGACGCCGTTCGATCGAGTCGATGATCCGCGAGGAGGTGCCCGATGGACCGTGCGCGTGATCCACAGGACGAGACCTACAACCCATGGAGCGTCGTCAACCTGGTCTTCCACCACCTGGCCGGGCAGGGCCTGCGCCCCATTCTGGGCGGCGCCGATCCGGGCGCGCCGGCGGCCGAGCTGCTGCGGGCGCTGGGCATCGAGCCGGCGCCGGAGGGGAACCAGCACCTCGCCGAGGACACCCGACAACAGCTGGCCGACCTCCGGACCGCCGTGCTGGGTGATCGCGGACCGGGACCCATCTCATCTTGAGACCGCCGTACCGCCGGCCGCGTGGTCTGATCCGTCGCAGGAGGAGTGTCGGCCCCAGCGCGGGGCTCAGCCCACGGTGAGGAGTGACCAATGAGTCGCCAGAGCGTGGCTAAGGCTCACCAGAAGATCCAGGAGCTGTCCTGGGAACCGATGTACCACGAGCCGGTGTCGCAGTACGGAACCGACTACACGTTCCAGAAGGCGCAGAAGAAGGACCCGCTCAAGCAGGTGCTGCGGTCGTACTTCCCCATGCAGGAGGAGAAGGACCACCGCGTCTACGGCGCCTCCGACGGAGCCATCCGCGGCAACATGTTCCGCCAGGTGCAGGAGCGCTGGCTGGAGTGGCAGAAGCTGTTCCTCAGCATCATCCCGTTGCCGGAGATCTCGGCGGCGCGGGCGATGCCGTTGCTCTTCCGTACGGTGCCCAACCCCGAGCTGCACAACGGCCAGGCGATCCAGATGATCGACGAGGTCCGGCACTCGACGATCCAGCAGAACCTCAAGCGCCTGTACATGAACAACTACATCGACCCGGCCGGCTTCAACAGCAGCCTGCGCAACTTCCAGAACGACTACTGCGGGACGATCGGCCGGCAGTTCGCCGAGGGCTTCATCACCGGCGACGCCATCACCGCGGCGAGCATCTACCTCACGATCGTGGCGGAGACGGCGTTCACCAACACGCTGTTCGTCGCCATGCCCGCCGAGGCCGCCGCCAACGGCGACTACCTGCTGCCGACGGTGTTCCACTCGGTGCAGTCCGACGAGTCCCGGCACATCAGCAACGGCTACGCGACGCTGCTGATGGCCCTCGCCGACGAGGGCAACCACCAGCTGCTGCAGCGCGACCTGCGCTACGCCTGGTGGAACAACCACCGGGTGGTCGACGCGGCCATCGGCACGTTCATCGAGTACGGCACCAAGGACCGCCGCAAGGACCGGGAGAGCTACGCCGAGATGTGGCGGCGGTGGATCTACGACGACTACTACCGCAGCTACCTCGTACCGCTGGAGAAGTACGGCCTGGTCATCCCGCACGACCTGATCGAAGAGGCGTGGAACCAGATCTGGAACAAGGGCTACGTGCACGAGGTCGCCCAGTTCTTCGCCACCGGCTGGCTGGCCAACTACTGGCGGATCGACCCGATGACCGACAAGGACTTCGAGTGGTTCGAGCACAAGTACCCGGGCTGGTACGACAGGTACGGCAAGTGGTGGGAGAACTACAACCGCCTGTCGACGCCCAACGGCCACCACCCGATCGTGTTCGAGGACGTCGACTACCAGTACCCGCACCGCTGCTGGACCTGCATGGTGCCGTGCCTGGTCCGCGAGGACATGGTCATGGACGAGGTCGACGGGCAGGTGCGCACGTACTGCCACGAGGCGTGCCGCTGGACCGACGTGACCGCGTTCCGCCCGACCTATCAGGGCCGGGAGACGCCCAACATGGGCCAGCTGATCGGGTCCCGGGAGTGGGAGACGCTCTACCACGGCTGGAACTGGGCCGACGTCGTCTCCGACATGGGCTTCGTCCGCGATGACGGCAAGACGCTGGTCGCGCAGCCGCATCTGAACCTGGATCCCACGAAGATGTGGACCCTCGATCACCTGCGTCGCTGCCCGCCGCTGCAGAGCCCGAACGTGCTGCTCAACGAGATGTCGCCGCAGCAGCGGGAGGCGTTCCACGCCGACTACGTGCGCGGCGGACCCGCCGGCCGGCCGGCCCCCAAGCACACGTAAGCGGCGGTTCGAGGAGGGCTCGAGGGCCCTCCTCGTCGGTCCGCGAGGCGCCGTCTGCGAGGGAGCCATGGCTGACAAGCACGTCGTGCGGTTCGAACCGGTCGGCATCGAGATCGAGGTCGAAGAGGACCAGACGGTGCTGCGTGCCGCGGCGGAGCAGGGGCTGATGCTCATGCACGGCTGCAAGGAGGGGCAGTGCGCGTCCTGCAAGTCGTTCGTCCTCGACGGCGACGACATCGAGCTCGACCGGTACTCCACCTTCGCCCTGCCCGACTACGAGAGGGAGGAGGGTTTCACGCTGCTGTGCCGGGCGCACGTGTACGAGGACGTCACGATCGAGCTGCTCAACTTCGACGAGGAGATGATCCGCTCCGGGCTGCCGATCGTGAGCGCGGTGGCCGAGGTCGTCGCCAACGACCCGGTCACCCACGACCTGCGCCACCTGGTGCTGCGGCTCATCGAGCCCAAGGAGATCAAGTTCTTTCCCGGGCAGTACGTGGACATCGCCGTCCCGGGCACCGAGGCCACCCGGTCGTTCTCGATGGCGAACACCTCCAGCCGCGACGGCGGCCGGCTGGAGTTCGTCATCAAGGTGTACCCGGACGGGCTGTTCTCGTACTTCCTGGACAGCCGGGTCGCGGTCGGCGACCGCCTCGACCTGACCGGCCCGTTCGGCGTCTTCACGCTGCGCGAAGGGCACGACGAGGACCTGGTCTTCATCGGCGGCGGCGCCGGCATGGCCCCGATCCTCGCGCTGCTGCGCTCGATGGCCGAGCGGGGAATCCGGCGCAAAGCCACCTACTACTACGGCGCGCGGCGCCGCCGCGACCTGTGCTTCGAGGCGGAGCTGCGCACCCTGGAGGACGCGCTGCCCGGCTTCCGGTACGTGCCGGCGCTGTCCGAGCCGGACGGCGACGAGGACTGGGACGGCGAGGTCGGTCTCATCACCGATGTGGTGAAGCGGCACGAGCACGACCTCAAAGGTGCGCACGCCTACCTCTGCGGGCCGCCGCCCATGGTCGAGGCGGCCATGCCGCTGCTCACCGCGCTCGGGGTGTCGCAGAAACACATCTACTACGACAAGTTCACCACGACCGGGCAGTGAGGGGACGAACCTGATGACAACACCGCAGCAGCGAAGCGTACCGAAGCCGGTCTTCACCGACGCCGAAGCCGGCGCCAAGGAGTTCCCGGATTCGACCGCGCGCCACTTCAACTACTACCTGCCGCAGAAGCGCAAGCAGACGCACTACGAGGACGTGACCGTCGAGGTCCAGCCGGATCCGCGGCACTATCTGAGCCAGGGCTGGCTGTACGGGTTCTCCGACGGCCGCGGCGGCTACCCGCTGGACTGGACCGCGCTCAAGGCCTGGGGCCAGGAGCGGCCCGAGCCCAAGCGGGGACCCGGCTCCGGTGGCAAGGGCTACGACTGGCCGGCGCACGGCTGGCACGAGTTCCGCGACCCCAACCAGGAGTGGGAGCTCTCCCTCTACCGCTACAACTCCAACGTGGTGCGCCAGGTCGGCCAGAACATCGAGGCGGCCAGGCAGGCGAAGGCGTTCGAACAGTGGAACCCGAACTGGGTGCGCTTCGTGGAGAGCCACGTCGGCGCGTGGATGCACGTCGACCACGGTCTCGGCCTCTACCTGTTCGCCAACGCCAACCGGCGGGCGCCGACCAACATGCACAACAACGCGATCTCGGTCAACAGCATGCACCGGATCAGGTCGGCTCAGGACCTCGCGCTGTACAACCTGACGCTGAGCGAGGAGATCGACGGGTTCGACGGCGCCGCGCACCTCGAGGCCTGGAACAAGGACCCGTCGTGGCAGGGCGTACGGCGGACCGCCGAACAGCTGACCGCCGTCGACGACTGGTGCGAGGCGGTCTTCGCCGCGAACGTGGTCTTCGAGCCGCTGGTCGGCGAGCTGTTCCGGAGCCACCTGGTGCAGCAGGCGGCGCCGCGTAACGGCGACTTCGTCACTCCCACGATCGTCGGCGCCGAGGAGTACGACTACGCCGAGCGGGACCTGCGGTACACGAGGGTCATGTTCGGGCTGCTGGCCAACGACCGCGAGTTCGCCGACCACAACACGACGGTCATGCAGGAGTGGCTCAGGGTCTGGGTCCCCCGCGCCATCTCGGCCGCCCGCACGCTGCAGCCGCTGTGGTCGCAGCCCGATTCGAAGGCACCTCGCTTCGAAGACGGTCTGGACCGGGCCAAGAGCCGTTTCACCGGCATCCTGTCCGAGTTCCGCCTGGAAACCCCGAAGGAGCTGACGCAATGAGCACGTTCAAGACGGCAGAGAGCCCCTTCAAGTCCGACAACACCTCGTCCGGCATGTGCGGGTTCACGCTGATGAACAACCAGGTCGGCGTGGTGGTGGCCGAGTTCATGAGCACCAAACCCAACGTACGGGTGACGCCGCTGCCATCGATGATCCGGGTCGACGCGGTCCGGCGGATGGACGTCGTCTACGACGAGATCTCCGAGGCGCTCGGCGAGGAGCCCGGCTACTTCGACGCCGCCGAGTTCGAGGAGAACATGTCCACGCACTACGGCCGGATGATCCACGAGGACGACCGGACGATCATGTTCGCGAACCCCGAGGACGCGGCCGGCTACCTCGGCTTCGACCTGACCACCACGTCGTAGACGCCGAGGAGGAACCGTGTACCAGAAGGACGGCGAGAAGTACTTCGTGGTCGACAGCCACATGCACTACTGGAACGCCGCGCCGGACAACTGGGTGCCGGGCGCCGAGCAGTACGCGAAGGGCTGGATCGAGTGCTTCCACGCGTACCAGGGGCTGGGCCCGCCGGAGACCCACTGGCCGATCGAGAAGTTCCAGAAGTACTCCGAAGCGGACCTGATGAAGGACCTCTTCGAGGACGGGTACGTGGACGTGGCGATCTTCCAGCCGACGTACCTGACGGAGTGGTACAAGGAAGGCTTCAACACCACCGAGCGCAACGCGGCGCTCGGCGCGAAGCACCCAGGCAGGTTCATCGCCAACACCCGCTGGGATCCCCGCGACGGCGATGACGGGCTCAAGACGCTCGCCCACAACGTCGAGCGCTACGGCTCCAAGGGCGTCAAGCTCTACACCGCCGAGTGGCGCGACGGTTCCCGCGGCTGGACGCTGAAGGACCCGGCGGCCTACCGCTATCTGGAGGCGTGCCGGGAGCTCGGGATCGTCAACATCCACGTGCACAAGGGCCCGACGATCTGGCCGCTGGACAAGGACGCGTTCGACGTGTCCGACATCGACCACGCGGCGACCGACTTCCCCGAGCTGAACTTCATCGTCGAGCACGTCGGGCTGCCGCGCATCGAGGACTTCTGCTTCATGGCGACGCAGGAGCCCAACGTCTACGCGGGACTGTCGGTCGTCATCGGCGGCCTCATGCACGCCCGCCCCAAGTTCTTCGCCAAGGTGATGGGCGAGCTGCTGTTCTGGGTCGGCGAGGACAAGATGACCTTCGGCAGCGACTACGGGATCTGGGAACCCAAGTGGCAGATCGAAGGCTTCGTCGACTGGGACTACCCGAGCGATGAGTTCTCCGACTTCCCGCGGGTCACCACCGCGACGAAGAAGAAGATCCTCGGGCTGAACGCGGCCAAGCTCTACGGCATCGAGGTGCCGGCCGAGTGCCGGCTCGACGCCCAGCCGACCACGCAGCCGGTCACGCCGGCATGAGTGCGGTGACCGACGGGTCGCGCATCCTCGCCGCCTTGGAGATGGTGCGCGACCCGGAGCTGGACGAGCCGATCACCTCGCTCGGGTTCGTCGCGTCGTGCGCCGTCTCCGCCGACGGGCGCGCGGAGGTGCGCCTGCGGCTGCCGACGTACTTCTGCGCACCCAACTTCGCCTTCCTCATGGTCGCCGACGCCCACGACGTGGTGTCCGCGATGGAGGGCGTACGCCACACCGAGGTGGTCCTCGAGGACCACTTCGCGGCCGAGGCGATCAACGGCGGGGTGGCCGCGCGGGCCGGATTCGAGCGATCCTTCGCCGGCGAGGCCGTCGGGGAGCTCGACCAGCTGCGCGCCGACTTCCTGCGCAAGGCGGTGATGGCCGGCACGGACCAGGTGTGCCGGTCCGTACTCGCCGCGGGCGTCGAGCCGGCGACGCTGGTCGAGCTGACCCTCGGCGACGTGCCGGCCTCCCGCGAGCTCGACCGGCTGCGTCAGCGGCGCGGCGAGCTGGGCCTGCCCACCGGGGACGACGCCCCGCTGCTGATCGACCCGGCGACGGGCGCGCCGATCGGCCCGGACGCGGTCCCGGGGCACCTGCGCCGGGCGCACACCACGCGGGTCGGCATCGAGGCCAATACCGGCATCTGCCGCGGCATGTTGCGGCACCGGTATCAGAACAAGGGAGAAGGCGAGGAGGACCGATGAAGGCCGTCCGGCTACACGGGTATCACCAGCTGCCCGTGGTCGAGGAGGTACCGGAGCCGACCGTCAAGGGTCCGCTCGACGTCGTCGTGCGGATCGGCGGCGCCGGCGTGTGCCGCACCGACCTGCACATCGTCGAGGGCCAGTGGGCCCAGGCGATGGGCGTCGCGCTGCCCTACACGCTCGGCCACGAGAACGCAGGCCACGTGCACGAGGTCGGCTCCGCGGTCACCAGCGTGCAGGCCGGCGACACGGTGATCCTGCACCCGACGCCCACCTGCGGGCTCTGCCGCGCCTGCCGGGTCGGGCAGGACATGCACTGCGTCAGCAGCGCCTTCCCGGGCCTGGACCGCGACGGCGGCATGGCCGAGCTGCTGCTGACCTCGGAGCGGGCCTGCGTCAAGCTCGACCCGCGGACCAGGCCGGAGGACGTCGCCGCGCTGGCCGACGCCGGCATCACCGCGTACCACGCGGTCCGCAAGGCGATCCCGCTGCTGTACCCCGGCACGACGTGCGTCCTCATCGGCGCGGGCGGGCTCGGCCACATCGGCATCCAGTGCCTCGCCGCCCTCACCGCGACGACGATCGTCGTGGTCGACCGCAACCCCGACGCGCTCAAGCTCGCCGAGCAGCTCGGCGCGCACGCCGGCGTCGTCGCCGACGGCGGGCAGGTCGACGCGGTCAAGGACCTCACCGGCGGCCGGGGTGCCGAGGTCGTGCTCGACTTCGTCGCCGAGCAGGGCGCCGAGCAGGACGGGTTCGCGATGACGGCGCGCGCCGGCTCGTACTACGTCATCGGATACGGCGGCACCGTGCACATCCCGACGCTCGACATCATCTCGACCGAGCGCAACCTCGTCGGCAACATCGTCGGCACCTACAACGATCTCGCCGAGCTGATGGTGCTGGCGCAGGCCGGGAAGGTCACCCTGCACACCAAGACGTACCCGCTGGACGCCGCGGTGCAGGCCCTCCAGGATCTCGACGCCGGCCGGGTCCGCGGCCGCGCCATCCTCGTCCCGTAGCGCCCCCCTGACAGGAGTACCGATGGCCAAGGAACTGCGTTTCGGTGCGGAAGCGCGCACCCTGCTGCTGAGCGGGGTCGACAAGCTGGCCGAAGCGGTGAAGTCGACGCTCGGGCCCAAGGGCCGCAATGTCATCCTGGAGAAGATCACCGGCTCGCCGGTCGTCACCAACGACGGCGTGACGATCGCACGGGAGATCCACCTCAAGGACCAGTTCGAGAACATGGGCGCCCAGCTGGTCAAGGAAGCGGCGATCAAGACCAACGACATCGTCGGTGACGGTACGACGACGGCGACCGTGCTCGCCCAGGCGATCGTCCGGGAAGGCATGACGGCGATCGGCTCCGGCGCCAACCCGGTGCTCGTCAAGCGTGGCGTCGACCTGGCCGTCGGCCGGCTCGTCGAGCGCCTGCGCGACGTCGCCCGGCCGGTGAGCAGCGAGCGGGACCTGGCGCGGGTGGCCGCGATCTCGGCGAACGACGACGACACGGTCGGCGCGGTGATCGCGAAGGCGCTGGCCACCGTCGGCGACGGCGGCATCGTCACCGTCGAGGAGTCGGTGCGGCACGGGATGAGCGTGGAGTTCGTCGAGGGCTTCGAGTTCGACAACGGTTACCTCTCGCCGTACATGGTGACCGACCCGGCGAGCCTTGAGGCGGTCATCGCCGACCCGTACATCCTGCTGTGCAGCGAGAAGATCACGAAGGTCCAGCAACTGATGCCGCTGCTCGACAAGATCATGCGGGCGCCGCGGCCGCTGGTCATCGTCGCCGAGGCGGTCGAGGGCACGGCGCTGGGCATGCTGGTGCACAACCACGTCAACGGGATCTTCCAGTGCGTCGCCGTCCGGGCGCCCGGCTTCGGCGACCGCCGGCTGCACAAGCTGGAGGACATCGCCGCGATCACGGGCGGCGCCGTGTACAGCAAGCACTCAGGCTTCACCCTGGAGACGATGACCATCGACCACCTGGGCACCGCGGCTCAGGTACGGGTCACCGCGGACCGGACCACTCTCATCGGCGGCGGCGGTGCGCCCGAGGCCGTCGAGCACCGTCTCACCCAGCTGCGCGCGGAGCTCGGGCGCGCCACCTTCGGCGTCGACGAGGACGTGCTCACCGAGCGGATCGGCGCGCTGTCGGGCAAGGTCGCCGTCATCAAGGTGGGCGCGCCCACCAACGCCGAGCTCAAGGAGCTCCAGCACCGGGTCGAGGACGCGCTGTCGGCCACCCGGGCCGCGATGGCCGAGGGCATCGTGGCCGGCGGCGGTGCCGCGCTGCTGCACGCCGCGGGCGCGCTGGACGACCTGGAGGTCAAGGACGACTACGCCACCGGCGTCGAGATCGTGCGCCGGGCGTTGACCGAACCCGCGTATCTCATCGCCGCCAACGCCGGATTCTCCGGCGCGGAGGTGATCGCGAGGATGGCGAAGCTGGGCCCCGACGACGGGTTCGACGCGCTGCTGGATCGCTTCGGCGACATGATCGAGATGGGCATCGTCGACCCGCTGCGGGTCGCCCGCTCGGCGCTGCAGAACGGGGCCTCGGTGGCGGGCCTCCTGCTCACGACGAACACGCTCGTGGCCGAGGAGCAGACGCCGTGGGGCGGCAGCCGGGCGCTCATGACCGAGTTCGGGCCGCTCGACGAGGGCCTGCACCAGCCGTCGCCGGACTCCAGCACCCCGCAGTCGCTCGGCCTCGGGCCGTCGGTCGGGTGAGGCATGGGCCCCGTGCTCGGGGACGACGTGACCGTCGCCTCCCCGCAGAGCGTTCTCCGCCTGCTGCGCTCGCGCGGGCGGCTGCGCGGCCCCGTGGCGCTGATGGGCCCCGCGTTCGTCGCCGCGGTGGCGTACATCGACCCGGGCAACTTCGCCACGAACGTCACCGCAGGCGCGAAGTTCGGCTACACCCTGGTCTGGGTGATCGTGGTCGCCAACCTGATGGCCATGCTGGTGCAGTACCTGTCGGCGAAGGCCGGCGTGGCCACCGGGCGCGATCTGCCGGAGCTGTGCCGCGAGCACCTGCCGCGTCCGGTGTCCCGCGGGCTGTGGGTGCAGGCGGAGATCATCGCGATGGCGACCGACCTGGCCGAGTTCGTGGGCGCGGCGGTCGGGCTGAACCTGCTCTTCCATGTGCCGCTGTTCCCGGCCGGGCTGATCACCGCCGTCGTCGCGTTCGGGATCCTGGCCCTCGAGCAACGCGGCTACCGGCGCTTCGAGCTGGCCATCGTCGGGCTGCTCCTCATCGTGTTCCTCGGCTTCCTCTACGACCTGGTCATCGTGGGGGCCGACCCGGCCGGCGTCGCGGGCGGACTGGTTCCGGGTCTCGCCGGCGACGACAGCCTCCTGCTCGTGGCGGGCATCATCGGCGCGACCGTCATGCCGCACGTCGTCTACCTGCACTCCGCGTTGACGAAGGCGCGGGTGACGTGCCGGGACGACGCCGAACGCCGTGAGCTGCTGCGCTTTCAGCGGCTCGACGTGGTGGTCGGGCTCGGCGCGGCCGGTGTGATCAACCTGTCGATGCTGGTGATCGCGGCGTCGCTGTTCAACCGCACCGGCCACGCCGACGTCGACTCGATCGAGGCCGCGCACGCGGGGCTGGGTCAGCTCGTCGGCGGCGGGGCGGCCCTCGCGTTCGCGGTGGCGCTGCTCGCCTCCGGGCTGTCGTCGTCGAGCGTGGGCACCTACGCGGGGCAGGTGGTCATGCAGGGCTTCATCCGCCGGAGCATCCCGCTGTTCCTGCGGCGGGGGCTCACGATGCTCCCGGCGCTGGTGGTGCTCGGGCTGGGCCTGCCGGCCACCGACAGCCTGGTGATCTCGCAGGTCGTGCTGTCGTTCGGCATCCCCTTCGCACTGGTGCCGCTGCTGTTGCTGACCCGTCGCGCCGACATCATGGGCCCGTTCGTCAACAACCGGGTCACGAATGCGGCGGCCGGCGGCATCGCCGCCATGATCATCGCGTTGAACGTGTACCTGCTCTACGTCACGTTCCTCGCCTAGCGTTCCGGGCCCGTCACCGCGATCGCGGCGCTGCCGGAGTCAGAGCAGGTGGTAGTCGTCGAGATCAGCGGTCCGGGTCCGTTCCCAGTACTCCATCAGGGTGAACGGCCAGTTCTGCGCGACGCGGCCGAGCGCGTTCTTGTACCAGCTGTTCACCGTGGACACGCCCCAGGCCCGCTGCCGGTTGGCGGCGTCGATCATCTCGTTGTACGCGTCGTGCACGTCCTCCCGGCACTCCAGCGCGCGGTGCCCGTCGTGCAGCAGCGAGCGGAGGCATTCGAGGATGTAGTGGGCCTCGCATTCGGAGAAGAAGATGATGCTGCCGTTGACGACGATGTTCGTGTTCGGCCCGTACATCAGGAAGAGGTTGGGGAAGCCGGGCACGGTCATGCCGAGGTAGGCGCGGGCGTCGCCGGTCCAGCGCTTGTGCAGGTCGGCTCCGTCGCGGCCGGTCACCGTCATCGGGACCAGGAAGTCGGAGGCGGTGAATCCCGTGGCGTAGACGATGACGTCGGCCTCGTACTCCCGCTCGGCGGTGGCGACGCCGCGTTCGGTGATGCGGCTGATCGGGTCGGTGACCAGCTCGACGTTGTCCTGCTTGAGCGCCGCGGCCCACACACCGTTGTCGCGCAACATCCGTTTGGCGCCGGGCGGGTAGTCGGGGATCGCGGCGCGCAGCAGGTCCGGATGGCCCGCGAACAGGTGCTCCAGGTACGAGGTCAGCAGCGCTCGCCGTTCGTCGTTGGGCGCGGACACCGAACGTTCGCTCCGCGGCCATGCGGGATCGACGTACACCGTCGGAAGGCCGCCTTCCACTGAGCTGGAGAACAGCCAGAAGCGATACCACTGCGCATAGCCGGGGACGTGCCGGAACAACCAGCGCAGGCCGTCGGAGACGGGCGCGTGGTACTCGGGTGTCGGTCCCAGCCAGGGCGCGGTGCGCTGGAAGATGACCATGCTGCCGACGGTGCGGGCGATCTCGGGCACGAACTGGAAGGCGCTGGCTCCCGTGCCGATCACCGCGACCCGCTTGCCGGTCAGGTCGATGCCGTGGTCCCAGCGCGCGGAGTGGAAGCTCGGCCCGGTGAAGTCGTCCCTGCCTCCGATACGCGGGTAGGAGGGGCGGTTGAGCTGGCCGACCGCGGAGATGACCGCCTGGGCGCCGAGCAGTTCGGTGTCGCCGTCCGGCGTCCGTACGCGGATCGTCCACGTGCACGTGCCGTCGTCGAACTCGGCGGCCAGGACCTCCGTGCCGAACCGGATGTGCTCGGGGATGCCGCTCCGGTCGGCGAACTGCCGGAAGTAGTCCAGCAGCACGTTCTGGGTGGAGAAGTAGAGGGGCCAGCCGTCGTGCTCGAAGAAGGAGTAGTTGTACAGGTGGCTGCTGACGTCGACGCGGCAGCCGGGATAGCTGTTCTCCAGCCACGTGCCGCCCACGTCGCCGTTCTTCTCGACGATCGTGTACGGGACGCCGGCCTGGCCGAGCCGGTAGGCGGCCAGCAGGCCGGACATGCCCGCCCCGATGATGACGACGTGGAAGGGACGTTCGGGGGCGAGGTCGTCCTTGCGCCATCCGGGGGCCGCCGGGTCGTCCGGCGCGGCGAGCTCGTCCATCAGCAGCGGCAGGTAGCGGTCGGCGTCGGCACCGGCCAGGAACCGTACCGTGTCCAGCACCCCGTTCGATGCCCGCCGGGCCGGGAGCCGGCCGTCGCGCATCGCGATGAGCGTGGCGAGCGCGAGCGAGCGCGCCTCCTCCTGCTGTGCCACGGAGTAGCCGCCCTGCGGCACCAGCCGGTTGACCGTGGACGGGCGGAGGTGGTCCGGCAGCAGCGCCGGATCCCCCGTGGCGATGGCCAGCGCCGCGAGCAGCGGGGGAAGCTCGGCGTCAAGGAGAGCGCGCCGGATGGCGTCCTCTCCGTCGATGATCGGCTCCGTGGTCGTCATACCTTCACCTCCGTCAAATCGTCGAGCCGTCCCCCGAGCGCCGAGCGGGACACCCTGGCGAGACGCCCGGCGCCCACCCCGTTGCGGAGCGGGTCGTAGGGGTGCGGCGCGCAGACGATGCCGCCACCCGCTCGGCCAGCTGGTCGAGCGTGATGACGGCGTCACCGGACGCGACCGTGTGCAGGTGGCAGTCGACGCGGACCCAGCCCGGCCGGACGGGCCGCGTCGGGTCCGGTGCGGCGATCATGGCGTGCGGTTGCTCAGCACGAGCGTGCCGGCGGCCATGAACATGCCGCCGTTGCCCAGCGCCACGCTGATCTCGACGTCCGGCACCTGGGCGGCCGCCTGCCCGCGTAGTTGCCGCACCGACTCCTGGATCAGGAACATGCCGTACATGCCGGTATGGGTGTAGGACAGCCCGCCGCCGTTGGTGTTCAGCGGCAGCCGTCCGCCGGGCTCGGTGTTGCCTTCGGCGATGAACGCCCCGGCCTCGCCGCGGCCGACGAAGCCCATGTCCTCCAGCCCGTAGATCGGCACGTGCGCGAACGCGTCGTAGATCATCACATGGCCGACGTCGCCGTGCGTGATGCCGGCCTCCGCGAACGCCTCCGCGCTGGACCGCCGGAACGCCGCCGACGTGGTGAAGTCCTCCATTTGGGAGATCAGCGGCGACTCGAAGGTCTCCCCCGTGCCCAGGATGTGCACCGGCGGCTGCGGCAGGTCCCCGGCGCGGTCGGCGGAGGTGATCACCAGCGCGCCGCCCCCGTCGGTGACCAGGCAGCATTCCAGCAGGTGCAGCGGGTAGGAGATCATCCGCGAGTCGAGCACGTCCTCGACGGTGATCGGGTCGCGGTAGCGGGCCCGGGGGTTACGGGTGGCCCATTTGCGCTGCGCCACCGGGACGTAGGCGAGCTGTTCGGCGGTCAGCCCGAACTCCTTCATGTACCGCAGCAGCGGGATGGTGAACATGGTCGGCGGGCCGTACACCCCGTAGGGCGCCTCGAACTGGGCGTTGGGGCTGGAGGCCGGCAGGGCTCCACGCGCCGGGCCGACCTGGGACCTGCCCGATTCGCCGTGGGTGATCAGCACGGTGGTGGCGTGGCCGGCCCGGATCGCCGCCACCGCGTGGCGGACGTGCAGCAGGAACGAGGTGCCACCCACCCCGGTGCCGTCGATCCAGCGCGGCTTGATGCCCAGCGCGTGCGCCACCTGGATCGGGCCGGGCGCGGACACGCCGGCGATGCCGTCGATGTCAGACATGCGCAGGCCGGCATCATGCACGGCGTTGCGGGCGCCCTCCACGTGCAGTCGTAGCGTGGAGTGCTCGGGCAGCACGCCGACCTCGTCGGTCTCGGCCGCGCCGACGATCACCACGTCGCCTCGTGCCATCAGCTCGCCTCCGTTCCCGCCGGCCTGAACTGAGGGATCGTCACGTCACCGCGCTTTTCGAAGGTGACCTGCAGGTCCATGTCCAGCACCAGGTTGTCCGGGGTGTTGTCGATGCCGACGATGTTGGCCATCATGCGCGGGCCCTCGGCCAGCTGCACCACCGCGATCGCGTACGGGGCGTCCTGTTCGAAGCCAGGGACCGGCCGGTGGTTGATCGTGTAGGAGTACAGGGTGCCGCGGCCGCTGGTGGTGATCCATTCGAGCGCGTCCGAGGCGCAGAACGGGCAGCACGGGCGCGGGTAGAAGAACGGCTTGCCGCAGTCGAGGCAGCGCTGGATCTTCAGCTCTCCCTTGGCGGCGGCGTCGAAGAAGGGCTGGGATTCCGGTGTCGGAACCGGCACCGGCTTTCCTTTGGCGGGCACAAAACTCCTTCGTATGGTCAGGGGGCGAGCCCGAGTTCGGTCAGGAGCTCCTGGGAGTAGGCGATCCGGCCGGTCAGCTCGCTCGCCGGAGCCTGGCACAGGGCCAGGGCGGCGGCGGCCATCACCTGCGGCGGCTCGGCGTCCGGGTCGTCCTCGGTGGTCAGGTGGTGGAACAGCGTGCCCGGGGTGGGCACCACCTTGGTCGGGGCGAGCGAGTTGACCGCGATCCCGTCGTCGTACAGCTCGGCGGCGAGTCCGGTGCCGAACCGTTCGAGGGCCGCCTTGCACATGCCGTACACGGTGCCGCCCCGCCTCGCGAACGGCCCCGGCGGGATGGCCGGGTGCCGGGCGGCGCCGGAGGAGATGTTCAGGATCCAGCCACGCCCGCGCGCCCGCATGCCGGGGATGACCAGCTGCGCCAGTTGCATCGGCGCCGTCACCTGCACCTCGAACATCTGCGCGGCACGGCGCGCGGTGAAGTCGGCGACCGGGGTGAAGTAGGTGACGGCGGCGTTGTTGACCAGGATGTCCACCTCGCCGTAGCGCTCGCGCACCTGCTCGACCAGCCGTTCGCGGTCCTGCGGCACGGACAGGTCGGCCGCGAAGGCCTCCGCCGTCCCGCCCGCCGCCCGGATGCCGCCGACCGTGTCCTCCAGGGTGCCGGGCAGCCGGCTCGTGCCCGCCTTCACCGTGCGCGCGCTGGCCGCCACGCGGGCGCCCGCGGCGGCGAACTCCACCGCGATGGCGGCGCCGATGCCTCTGCTGGCCCCGGTCACGAGCGCGACCCGTCCGTCCAGCCGGCCCATGGCCACCCCGCCTTCCTGCGGTCGATAGTTTTAGAACTTGGTTCTGGAATTAGCTTCGAACTGTATGGGCTCCGCTGTCAAGGAGTCGACACGACCAGGCCCGCGGAACGCGGACAGCAGGTCGAGGCCGAACACCCGGTCGGCGAACAGCCTCATATCGACCACCGGGTGCCGGCTCGGGCATCGGCATTTCCTTCCGGCCGCGCCGGGGTGTCAGTCGGCCTTCAGCACGGCCGGGGCGGTCTCCATCGCGGCGGGGACGGGTTCGCGCCGCCACGGGCCGTGGAACAGGAAGATCGCGGGGATGTACAGGACGAGACAGCCGAGCGAGATCAGCAGCCAGGTCTGCCAGCTCGTGCCCTCGACGACCTGCGGAATGATCAGCAGGGCGGCCACGGCGACGGCCTTGCTGAGGAAGCCGAACAGGCCCCACGCGGTGCCCTGCAGGCGGGGGTCGACGTCCTCGGCGTCCTCGGAGTAGTTCGCCATCCAGGGCGCGTACGCCACGGCCAGCGACCCGCCGAGCAACGCGCCGACGATCATCAACAGGCCGAGCGAGACGTCATCCTGCCCCAGCAGGTAGGCGAGGTAGCCGGTGATGACCACGCCCGCGACCGTACCGACCAGCGAGAAGGGCTTGCGCAGCCTGATCCGGTCCGAGACGCGGCCGATGACGACCAGCACGACCAGGTCAAGGGTCCAGAAGGCGGCCATGACCGTGGACGCCTGCGCGGTGCTGATGCCCAGCGCTCCGACGAGCATGGTCTGCCCGAACAGCGAGAGCGTCATGTACAGGACCAGCCACAACGCGATGCCGATCACATGGGCCCAGATGTTGCGCCGCGCCAGCAGCGCCCTGACCCTGGCCGGCTTGGCCAGGTCGACCACGTGGGCGGCTTCGCTTTCCGTGTGCTGGATGCGGGCGCGCAGCTCGGGCGACAGGTCGGCGATGTTGAAGGCGATGACCAGCGAGATCACCAGCGAGAAGCAGCCCATGATGACGAACTGCGACCGCCAGGAGTCGTTGAAGATCGGCAGGGTCCAGCCGGCGATGGCGGCGGCGAGGAAGTTCGCCCCGACCGGCCCCCACGTCCAGAACCCGAACGCCTGCGCCCGGCCCAGACGTGGCGAGAAGTCGCGTACCAGCGGGGCGGTGCTGGCCATCGCGACGCCGTCGACGAACGCCAGCACGATCCGGGCGATCAGCAGGTCGCGGGGGCTGTGCGCGAGCGTCATGCCGAAGCAGCACAGGGCGGTCAGCAGCATCAGCGGGACCAGCAGCCGCACCCGGCCGAGCCGGTCGGTGAGCCTGCCGCCCAGCGCGGAGGCGATGGCACCGGCCACGAGGGCGGCCCCTGACACGGCGCCGTACGTGCCCAGCGTCATGTGCAGGTCCTTGAGCAGCAGCGGTACCACAGGCGCGATCTGTGCTTCGTAGGAGCCGATGAGGATGGCCAGTACGGCCATCGTGAGGATCTTCATGCGGCGGGCGCCGGTGGGGTACTCGTCGAGTTCGCGGACGTAAGACCAGCCCATGGGGGTGCCTTTCTGATGGGGCCAACCCTCGCCACCAGTTCTAGAGCAATAATCTAGAATTGATTTCCACGATCCTCCGCTCGCTCACCGCCCGAGTCAAGGGTTGTGAGAGATCCGTCCCCGCGTGGGGCGACGCGGGACGGCAGTCGGGCCCATCGCTGATCCGCGAAAGGCCCAGATCGGCAGGCTCGCTGCCGTGGACACGGGCCGGCATCCTCGGCAGCGAGCCTGCGACAGGTGCGCCTCTTGTCAGCCGATGCGCAGGGGAAGCCTGCGGGGACCGCGAACCTGGCTGGCGGCCCAGGTCACCGCGGAGGGGTCCGCCAGGGTGAAGCTGGGGATGCGCTCCAGCCAGACCTCCAGGGCGACCCGGAGTTCCATGCGCGCCAGGTGGGAGCCGACGCACCGGTGGATGCCCAGGCCGAAGGCGGCGTGCCGGTTGACCTCACGGTCGATGATCACCTCGTCGGCCCGGTCGAACTGGGCCGGGTCACGGTTGGCCGCGGGGAACGGCAGCAGCACCCAGTCGTCGCCCTTCATGTCCACGCCGTTCCAGTGCATGTCCTCCTTCACCAGGCGCGCCATGGTGACGGGCGCGTAGGCCCGCAGGAACTCCTCCATCGCGGTGGGCAGCAACCCCCGTTCGGCGACCAGGCGCTCGCGGTGCTCGGGAGTCTTGGCCAGGTGCCACAGGGACGCGCCGATGGCGCTCCAGGTGGTGTCGATGCCGGCGATGAGCAGGAGGTTGATCGTGCCGAGGACGTGGGTGGGTTCGAGTTTCTGGCCGTGGAGTTCGGCGTTGAGGAGGTACGTCGTCAGGTCGTCGCGGGGGTGGTCGATGTGGTCGCGAATCTGCGCCAGCAGGTAGTCCGAGAGTTTGGTGAACCGCTCGATGCGCTCCTCGTTCGAGGCGTTGATGTTCTCCAGTGCGTTCTCGACGAACGCGCCGAACTTCGGCGAGTCCTCCTGCGGGAAGCCCAGCATGTCGGCGATGACCCGCATCGGGATGTGCTTGGCGTATTCGCGTGCGGCGTCGACGACGTCCCGCCCCTCGAAAGCGTCGATGAGCGAGTGGCAGAACGCCCTGGTCGCCGGCTCCTGCTTGGCGACGGTGGTCTTGGTGAAGGCCGGGAGCAGCAGCTTGCGCGCGTCGTGGTGGAAGGGCGGGTCGGAGGAGATCGGCGGTGCGCCGCCCACCGGAGCCATCTCCTTGGGGGGCCGGACGTTGCTCACGATGATCGCCCGGGAGGTGAAGTGCTCGGTGTCGTAGGCGATGGCCGAGACGTCCTCGTAGCGGGTGGGCAGCCACGCGCCGCCGAACCGGTCGGTGTGCGCGATCGGGCAGCGCTGCCGCAGGTCGTCCTGGATCGGGTACGGGTCGGCCGCCCACGCGGGGTCGACGTGGGAGAAGTCGGTCGCCCAGTCCGAGACGGGATCGGTGACGATCTCGCTCCGGTAACCGCTGAGCAACCGTTCTCTACGCGCCTGTTCGAGGTCTTCGCCGAAGCGGTCGTCCACGCTCATCGTATGGCTCCTTCGATGTCGATCGCCCGTTCGGGACAGTTGGACGCCGCCAGGCGCGCATCGGGCTCCTTGCCCAGCGCCACGGAACCGTCGCCGAGGACGGTGCCGTAGCCTTCGCCGTCCTCGCCGAACATGTCGGGGGCCAGGTCGTAGCAGCGGCCGTGCCCGTGACAACGCTCGGAGTCGATCAGTACTTTCATTGCCTCGTTCCTGTCTGTGTCGTTCCTGACTGGGTTGTGGCCTCCGTTCGGTGAAGTGTGCCGGTTCGGGGGAAGGCGGTCAGGACGCGGGTCAGTAACGCCGCCCACTCCTCGTCATCGACCGCATGCAGGTCCGTGGTCACCAGCGCGCTGCCCATCGCCAGCAGGAGACAGAAGTGGGCGCATCGGCCGCCCGTGCTGGTGCAGCGCGGCCACCAGCAGCTCCGCCTTCGAGCCGAAGTGCGCGTACAGAGCGCCGTTGCTCACGCCCGCGGCCTGGGCGATGTCGGCCACCCGCGTGCCGTCATAGCCACGCTCGGCGAAGACCACGACAGCCGCCTGCAACAACCGCGCACGCGTCTCAGCGGCGGTGACTCCTGCGATGCGCCCCATGGGCGTATTAAAAAATCATTCATTTGATACGTCAAGAGCTCCTCGACCGTCGAGCCCCTTCCTGTCTGGCGTCTCTCAAGCGGGCACCTGGACCTTGGGGTGCCGCGCGACTTGCGGCAGATGAGCGCATTGGCGGCCCGCCGAGTTGGTCGGCGGGAAAATGGTTGGCCGGGACGACGTTCGGGCTGATAGCGTTCCGCGGACCGTGACATCGCGCGAGGAGGTGAGACCCATGAACGCTGTATCGAAGTGGGTGCTCCCCCTCGTCGTCACGGTCGGGCGATTGACGTAGGTGTCGCCGGGAGCGCCTCGACAAGGCAATCCCGAAAGGCAACAACCTATGAATTCTGTGCATTTCACTTCGGGCATGGGCGAGCATGCCGTAGTGATCACGCGGGTCGCGGAGAGCCAATGGCACGCTGTGAAGGACGACCGGGTGGTCGGCCGCGGCGACACTTCGCGCAGGCCCGACGGTCGGATCTTCCTCAGCATCGACGCGTGGCACGGCGCGGTCTTTGACCAACTCGCCGATGCCATGCTGGCGGGCCTGCCGAAGCCGCTGTACACGGTGGTCGACGAGGCTGACCTCGACTTGACGTCCCGTTGGGAGCGAGCCGGCTTCACGACCCGACGCCGCGAGTGGGAGTACCTCGTGCCCACCGACCCGCGGGTCACGGGACTCGGCTCAGTGCTACCGCCGTCGGGCGTGACGATAGTGGCCGTCGGCGAGGCGGAGGAGGGCCCTCTGCGCAAGTTGGACCGCGTGATTCGCGACGAAGTCGAGGCCACCGTCGGATGGCAGGAGATGCCGGCTGAGGTGTTGGCCCGCCCGGACGGCGCTACCCTGCTGGACCCGTCGAAGTACGCGGTGGCAGCACAGTCCGATAAATACGTGGGACTGGTCCGGGTGGCGCCGGTGACCCGGCAGCCACGGATCGGGCTGATCGCAGTCCGATCCGACCAGCACCGCCGCGGTATCGCTCGGGCGCTGCTCGCCCACGTGCTGGGTTCGCTGCACCGCTGCGGGATCGAAACGGCATCGGCCGAAGTGAACGAATCCAACGGGGCGGCCATGGCGCTGTTCGAGGGCGTCGGCGCCCGGCGTGCGAGCAGCAACCTGGAGTTGGTGCTCCGCTGACGCCCCACCGCATCACCGCGCGAGGGGACCGCGCCCGAAGCACGCGCGGCACAGGCCGACCTGATGAGCGAGCATCGGTTCCCGTAGCGCGCGGGACGGCCGGTCGCGGCCGCCGTCCGCGACAACCGCGTCTGCCGAGGCGCCTCGATCACGGTTGCGTCAACGGAATTCGTTTCCTCACCGACCTCACAGTCACCGAACGGAGAAGTGCGAGAATATGGCAAGAACAGCAGGCGGCATCGAAGTCGAGGGCACCGTCGTCGAGTGTCTGCGCAACGCTACCTTCAAGGTGGAGCTCCAGAACGGGCACAAGGTGCTAGCGCACATCAGCGGGAAGATACGGAAGAACTACATCAAGATCTTGCCGTATGACCGGGTGCTCGTGGAGCTCAGCCCGTACGACCTCACCCGCGGCCGGATCCTCTTCCGGTACAGGACGTAGCGGTGGTCGAGACACGCCGAATAGGAGAAGAAGTCGCCGATCTGGATCGGAAATGTGCTCGATGCAGGAATCAGAGTCGACGACTCGGCTCGGTTCTTCGTCCCGGCATCTCGGCCAGGTAGGCACGTCACCGGCCTGATGCGGACAGCGGTATCGGCGTCCGGCTTCGAGCCGGTCGCCGATACCGCTGTCGCATCGCGTCTTCCGTCGGAGCTGACATGCACGCTCATCTGCATGAGCGCGCGTCTTGCGCGCTGGTCCGCCGTCTCGGCCGGCGCCCGCCAAAGATCAACATGGATCGAACCCGCAAGGTTCACCGAGATTTCGGGCAACGCCGTCGCACGACAGTTGTCGCGCCGCCGCTCCCGGGCCCCTAGGACATCCGGATGATCGACGATGAGGATCAACGCCAGACACCCATGTCGGGGCCTTCACAGCCCACCGCTCCCATGGTCTAATGCTTCTAGAATCGAAATCTAGAATAGAATTCTGTGGGTGAGGTGGGGACATGCCGTACCGGATCTACGTCGACGGTGAGTGGATCGCGGCGAGCGGCGGCGAGGCGATCCCTGTAGTGAATCCCGCCACCGAGGAGGTCGTCGCCGAGGTGCCACGCAGCGGTGCCAAAGACGTGGCACGGGCCGTGGAGGCGGCGGCCGCCGCGCTGCCCGCCTGGGCCGCTCGCCCTGCCGCCGAGCGGGCCGCGCTCTGTGCGGCCGTGGCGGCCGCGTTGCAGGAGCGGGCCGAGGAGCTGGCGGACACGATCGTGAACGAGCTGGGCATGCCGCTGCCGCTGACCCGGCTCATCCAGGTGGGCGCGCCGATCAGGACCTTCGCCTCGATGCCGGAGGTGGCGGCCGAGGTCGGGTTCGAGGAGCGGCTCGGTGGCTCGGTGGTGTACCGGGACCCGATCGGCGTCGTCGGCGCCATCACCCCCTGGAACTATCCGCTGCACCAGATCGCGGCAAAGGTCGCTCCGGCCCTGACCGCGGGGTGCACGGTGGTGCTCAAGCCGAGCGAGGTCACGCCGCTCAACGCGTTCGTGCTGGCCGACGTGATGCACGAGGTCGGGTTCCCGCGCGGCGTGTTCAACCTGGTCTCCGGCACCGGACCCGAGGCGGGGGAAGCGCTGGCCGCGCACCCGCTGGTCGACATGATCTCGTTCACCGGTTCCACCCGCGCCGGGCGGCGGGTCGCCGAGCTGGCCGCGGCCGGCGTCAAGCGCACCGCGCTGGAGCTGGGCGGCAAGTCCCCGAACGTGCTCCTCGACGACCTGGACGATGCCGCGTTCGAGGACGCCGTACGCAAGGGCGTGGGAGCCTGCTTCCTGAACTCCGGCCAGACCTGCTCGGCGCTGACCAGGCTGCTGGTCCCGCGAGAGCGTCTCCTGGACGCCGAGCGGATCGCGACGGACGAGGCGCGGATCTGCACGCCCGGCGACCCCCGCGATCCCGGCACCCGGCTCGGGCCCCTGGTCTCGGCCGTGCAGCGGGACCGGGTACGCGAGCACCTGCGGGCGGCGGCCGAGGACGGCGCGACGACGCTCACCGGCGGCCCCGACGCGCCCGACGGGCTGGAGCGCGGCTTCTACGTCCGGCCGACCGTGCTGACCGATGTCGCCCCGCAGGCGCGGATCGCCCAGGAGGAGATCTTCGGCCCGGTCCTGGTCATCCTGCCCTACTCCGGCGAGGACGAGGCGGTCCGCATCGCCAACGGCACCCCGTACGGGCTGGCGGCGGGCGTGCGCGCCGCCGACCCGGCCCGCGCCCACCGAGTGGCCAGGCGACTGCGGGCCGGGCAGATCCGGATCAACGACGGCGCGCACAACGGCCTGGCGCCCTTCGGCGGCTTCAAGCAATCCGGCTACGGCCGCGAGTACGGCCGCTTCGGCCTGGAGGAGTTCCTCACCACCACGTCCGTACAGCTCTAGACCAGGGGAAGTCCATGCGAGGCGTCATCCTGCGCGAAGTCGGAAAACCCGTCGAGATCAGCGACCGGCTGACGCTGCGACGGCCGGGCCCCGGAGAGGTACGGGTGCGCCTGCGCGCCGCCGGGGTGTGTCACTCCGACCTGTCGATGTGCGATGGCACGCTGCCCGCGCCGCTGCCCCTGGTGCCCGGCCACGAGGGCGCGGGGGAGGTGGTCGAGCTCGGCCCGGGAGTGGCCGGTCCGCCGGTCGGCACGCACGTGATCCTCTCCTGGATCCCGCCCTGCGGGACCTGCTACTTCTGCCTGGGCGGCCAGCCGAACCTGTGCGTCAGCGCCCGGGCCACCGCGGGGGCGCCCACGCTGAGCCTCGGCGACGAGCAGGCGCACGCCGCGCTCGGCGTGGGCTGCTTCGCGGAGGAGACGGTGGTCGACGCGCGGGCCGCGATCCCGATCCCGGACGACGTGCCGTTCGACGTGGCCGCGGTGGTCGGCTGCGCGGTGCTGACCGGCGTCGGCGCGGTGGTCAACACCGCCAAGGTACGTCCCGGGTCGTCGGTCCTGGTGATCGGCTGCGGCGGCGTGGGGATCAACGTGATCCAGGGCGCCAAGCTGGCCGCCGCCGCCCCGGTGCTGGCCGTGGACCGCTTCCCCGAGAAGCTGGAGATCGCCCGGCAGTTCGGCGCCACCCACACGACCACCCCGGACGGGCTGGCCGACGCGGTGAAGGAGCTGACCGAGGGACGCGGGTTCGACTACGCCTTCGAGGTCGTCGGCCGCTCCGCGACCATCAGGCAGGCCTGGCAGGCGACCCGGCGCGGTGGGACGACCGTCGTGGTCGGCGCGGGCAGCCTGGAGGACCAGGTGTGCTTCAGCGCCGCCGAACTCTTCGCGACGGAGCGGCGCCTGCTCGGCTGCCTGTACGGCTCCGGCGACGTGCGCACCGACTTCGGCCGCCTGCTAAGGCTGTGGCGGGCCGGGCGGCTCGACCTGGACGGCCTGATCAGCAAGCGCATCACGCTCGACGACGTGGGCGAGGCGTTCGCGGCGATGGGGTCGGGCGAGGTGATCCGCTCGCTGGTCACCTTCTGAGCAACGGCGCGCCCTACGCACACTCCGGCTCGAAGGCTGAGCCAGGCTCCGCGATTCCCGTTCCTCGACCCCGATCTCCCGGCCGAGCTGCTCGGCCACGCCTGGCCCGGCCCCCGGGCGGCGGCCGTCTTCCACGACCTGCACAACCGGTGGCACCGCCGCGCACAGACCGAGTGGGACCGCATGGACGAGGACACCGCCGTCCGGCACTAGATCAGGCCTTCGCTGGCCAGGTGGCTGGCTTCCCGTGGGGAGCACTGCCTGGGGTCACCGGCCGGCCTCCGGCCAGAACCTGCCGCCGCTGCCGCTGGACCGGCCACGGCGGCGGGCGGCAGCGGCGCCCGTGACGGGCATGATTCGAGCCTGCGGAATTCGAGTGAGGTGCCATTGCGCAGGGCGGAAGCCATACATAAGTTCCCCTTAACCAGGCTGTAACACCAGCACCCAGGCTAGGAAGGAGGCGTCCATGGCACTTCTCGCCCGCGTGTCGGCCGGACGCGGCTCGGATCTCGGCCTCAAGCTGGCGGGCATCGCGGTGGCGCTGCTGCTGGTGGAGCTGTGCACGCGCAGCGGGCTGCTCCCGGAGCGCTGGTTCCCGCCGGCCGGCGAGATCTACGCCGAGTTCTTCCGGCTGGCCGGCGGACGGCCGCTGTGGGTGGAGATCGGCCGGACGCTGCTCGGCTGGGCGAGCGGGCTCGGGCTGGGCGCGGTGCTCGCGGTGCCCATCGGCCTGGTGCTCGGTTCCAGCCGCACCGCTTTCCGGCTGGCCCGCGTCGTCATCGAGTTCTGCCGTCCGGTGCCGCCGGTGGCGCTGATCCCGCTGACCGTCCTGGTGTACGGCACGGGGCTGCAGACGAAGGTCTTCCTCGTCGCCTTCGCCGTGTTCTGGCCCATGCTGTTCCAGACCATCTACGGCGTCCAGGACGTGGACCCGGTGGCGACCGACACGGCGCGCTCGTATGGGCTGGGCACGTTCGCCCGGTTCGGCACGGTCGTGCTCCCGAGCGCCGCCCCCTACATCGCGACCGGGCTGCGCATCGCGTCGTCGATCGCGCTGATCCTGACGATCACCGAGGAGCTGGTCGTCGGCACGCCCGGCCTCGGCCGGGCCATCATCGTCGCGCAGTCCGCGGGCGGGACCGCCCGCATGTACGCGCTGATCATCACGACCGGGCTGCTCGGCTGGGTTCTCAACGCGGCGTTCGCCGCTTTGGAACGCCGGATGCTGGCCTGGCATCCCGCGCAACGGCAGGAGGTGGCCCGATGACGCGTGCCGCGATCGACGCGGCTCCCGACCCGGTGACCGGCGGGCGGACCCGTCCGGCGGCCGGCGGCGCGACCCGCCGGATGGGCCGCGCGCTGCGGCTGCTCGGGCTGCAGCTCGTCGTTCCGTGCGCCCTTCTGGCGGCGGTCTGGTGGTGGACGGGCCAGGCGGGCAGCTTCTACTTCCCGCCCGCGTCGGAGGTCGCCCGCTACTTCGCCGACCTGTGGCTCTTCGACCGGGTAGCCGGGGACGTGCTGCCCAGCCTGGGCCGGATGTTCGCCGGATACGCGATCGCGGTCGTCGCCGGAGTCGTGCTCGGCACGGCGCTCGGGCTGTTCCGGTGGCTGCGCACCGCGGCCGACCCGGTGGTCCAGTTCCTGCGGGCGCTGCCGCCGCCCGCGCTCATCCCGTTCGCGCTGCTGCTGTTCGGCGCCGGCGACGGGTCGAAGGTCTTCATCATCGCGCTGGGCACGGTGTGGCCGATCCTGCTCAACACCATCGACGGCATCCGCGGCGTCGAGGCACAGCAGGTGGAGGCGGCGCGCTCGTACCAGATCCCCGCGACCGCCCGGCTGACGCGGATCATCCTCCCGGCGGCCTCCCCGCGGATCTTCGCGGGCATGCGGACCAGCCTGTCCATCGCGATCATCCTGATGGTGGTCTCGGAGATGGTGGCCAGCGACAACGGGATCGGCTACTTCGTGCTGGAGTCGCAGCGGTCCTTCGCCATCCCGGAGATGTGGACCGGGATCGTGCTGCTCGGCGTCCTCGGCTTCGTCCTCAACTGGCTCTTTCTCGTACTGGAGGAACGCGTCTTGTTCTGGCACCGCGGTCTGAAGGGGAACTCCGATGCTTGAGGTCGCCCAGCTGAGCAAGGTCTACGGCCCGGACCCGGCCGCCCGGCCCGCCGTCGCCGACCTGACCTTCGACGTCACCGCGCGCGAGTTCGTCTGCATCCTGGGGTCGTCCGGATGCGGGAAGACCACGATGCTGCGCTGCCTGGCGGGGCTGGAGCCGGCCACCTCCGGCGAGGTGCGGCTGCGCGACGAGGTGGTGTCCGGTCCGCCCAGGGAGATGGCCTTCGTCTTCCAGGACTACAGCAGGTCGCTGTACCCGTGGATGACGGTGGAGCGGAACGTCGCTTTCCCGCTGCGCTACAAGGGCGTGTCGAAGCAGGACGCGCGCGCCGCCACCCAGGAGGCGCTGGAGGCGGTCGGCCTGGCCGGGCGCGGCCGGTCGTACCCGTGGCAGCTGTCCGGCGGCATGCAGCAGCGCGTGGCCATCGCCCGGGCGCTGGCCTACCGGCCGCAGATCCTGCTGATGGACGAGCCGTTCGCGTCCGTCGACGCCCAGACCAGAGCGGGCCTGGAGGACCTGCTGCTCGACGTCTGGCGCCGGTACGAGATCACCGTGCTGTTCGTGACACACGACATCGACGAGGCGGTCTACCTGGCCGACCGCGTCCTGGTCCTGCGGGCGCCCGCGCACGTCGCGCTCGCCGTCGACGTGGACCTGCCCCGTCCGCGCGACCAGCTCACCACCAAGAGCCATCCGGACTTCGGGCGGCTGCGCGGTGAGTTGCTCGGCGCGCTCAGCCCGGCGGGATCGCCATGAAGGCGGGGAGGTTGCGCGGGGTCTGCGCCCTGTTGCTGGCCCTGTTCCTGATCACCGCGTGCAGCGACTATCCAGGGGACCTGTCCGGTGGCGGCTCCGGCACGTCGGGGGGCGGCGACGGCCTGACGCGGATCAAGGTGTCCGACACGGCGGGCATGCCGGCGGCCTTCCTGACCTACGGGGTGCAGCGCGGCTTCTTCAAGGCGGAGGGCCTGGACGTCCAGATGCAGACGTCGGCGGGCGGGGCCGCGGTGATCCCGGCGCTGCTCAACGGCGGCCTGGACGTGGCCGGCTCCAACGTCGTCTCCGCGGTGATCGCGATGAACCGGGGCCTGCCGCTCACCATGGTCGGCTCGGGCACCAGCACGTCCGACGACCCGGACCAGGACTTCTCCGGGATCGCGGTCCCGGCGGGCAGCACGGTCACCAGCGCGGCGGGACTGAACGGCAAGCGGATCGCCGTCAACACGCTGCGCAACATCAACGACATCGTGATCGACGCCTCCATCCGCAAGACCGGGGTCGCACCGGTCGGCGTCAAGTACGTCGAGATGGGCTTTCCCGACATGCTGCCCGCCCTGGAGCGCGGCGACGTGGACGCGGCCATGCTGATCGAGCCGTTCCTGACCATGGCGCGGACGGCCGGGATGCGGGTGGTGGCCGACCCGTACTCCGACGCCCGGCGCGGCCTGCAGATCGGCACGTTCCTCATGTCGGCCGACAAGGCGCGGCAGAACCCGCGGCTGGTGTCCGCCTTCCAGGCGGGGGTGCGGCGGACCGCGGAGTCCATCAGACGGGATCCGGCCGCGTTCCGCACCGCGCTGCCGAAGATCGCGGGCCTCAAGCCCGAGCTGGCCGAGAAGATCCATCTGCCGCACTGGAACGGGACCACCGACCGCGCCTCTGTGGACCTCATCGCGACCTCCATGAGGCGCCTGCGCCTCACCGACCGTTCCTTCGACCAGACCAGGCACGTTCTCAAATAGCCGTACCGGCTCAGAGGTTGGCGCGCAGCAACCGCTGGACGGATTCGGCGGCCTGGTCGAGCAGCGGCACGAAGTCGCGGCGCGCGTCGGCCTGCCCGGCCCGGGCCGCGGGCAGCAGCACGGCCAGCCCCGCCAGCGGGGCGTTCGTCAGGTCGCGCACCGCCACCGCGACCGCGCACACGCCCTCCTCGCCCTCCTCCTCGTTGAGCGCGTACCCGTGCCGCCGCACCAGCGCCAGCTCCTTCTCCAGCCGCTCCCAGGTGGAGATGGAGTTCGGCGTGCGAGTGACCAGGATCCGGTCCTGGTAGCGCCGGTCCAGCTCCATCGTGGACAGCGCGGCCAGGATCGCCTTGCCCGCGGCCGTGCAGTGCGCGGGCATGACGACGCCGGTGCGATCGCCGACGCGAACCGTGCGCGGGCTCTCAACGCAGTCCACGAAGCGGACGTTGCGTCCCTCGATCAGGCTGAGGCTGACCGTCTCCCGGGTCTGCTCGCTGAGCTCCTCCAACACCGGCCGGGCGACCGACCGGATGTCGATCCGCCCGATGGCGGCCAGCCCGATCTCGTTGAGGACCGGGCCGGGCCGGTACACCCCGTTGGGCTTGTCCTGGAGCACGAACCCGTGCCTGCGCAACGCGCTGAGCAGGCGGTGCGCGGTCGAGCGCGCCACGCCGAGCCGATCGGCCGCCTCGGAGACGCGGACGGTCTGCTGCTCACCGATCAGGGCGAGCAGTCTCAGCGCGTTGTCCACCGACGTGGGCACGGATTCCGACCCCGGAACTAAATTCGACATGAAGGAACTCTAGCGTCATGTCTTTCGTATCTCCGGAATAGCTGATTACCGTCGATGTCATGACCCAGCGCACTGATCTCCCAGCGATCGTCGTCGGCGCGGGGCCGGTCGGCATGACGGCGGCGGCGCGGCTGGCCAAGGACGGCATCCCCGTGGTGGTGGTGGAGGCCGAGCCCGTCCCGAAGACGGACTGGCGCGCCTCGACCTTCCACGCGGCCACGCTGGAGCTGCTCCACGACATCGGCGTGACGGAGCAGATGAACGCCGAGGGCCTGGTCACGCCGATCTACCACTTCCGCGACCGCAGGGACGGCCTGATCGCCGAGTTCGACTTCGGTCTGCTCGCCGCCGAGACGCCCTATCCGTACCGGCTCCAGCTCAACCAGCAGCACCTGGTCCGGATGCTGCACGACCGGCTGCGCGCCGACGACCGCGTCGAGCTGCTCTTCGGATCCCGGGTCACCGGCGTGGCCAACACCGCCGACGGCGTCACCGCCACCGTCCAGACCCCGGACGGCCCGCGCATCCTGTTCGGCAGCCACCTGATCGGCGCGGACGGCCCGGCCAGCACGGTGCGCCGATCCTTGGGCATCGAGTTCGCCGGCCACACCTATCCCGAACGCTTCATGATCGTCAGCACCACCGTCGACCTGGGCGCGCGGATCCCCGGCCTCGCCCACGTCAACTACATCGCCGACCCGGCCCAGTGGCTGTTCCTGCTGCGCACTCCCGAGTCGTGGCGCGCGGTCTATCCGGTCCCGCCGGACGAGCCCGTCGCGGCGGCCACCGCGCCGGACCGCATGCAGGAGCAGCTCCAGGCGGTGGCGCCCTACCCGGCCGGCTACCCGATCATCGACTTCCAGGTCTACAACGTGCACCAGCGGGTAGCCGCCGTCTTCCGGGCCGGGAACATCGTGATCGCCGGGGACGCGGCGCACATCAACAGCCCGGTCGGCGGCGTCGGCCTCAACAGCGGCATCCACGACGTGATGGACGCGGCCGCCCGCATCGTACGGATCCGCGCCGGCGAGGGCGATCCCGACGCGGAGCTGAGCACCTACGACGCCGTGCGGCGCCAGGTCGCCCTGGAGTACGTGCAGGCCGACACCCAGCGCAACACCGAACGTCTCAAGGAGACCGACGAGAGGCTCAGGCGAGCCAACCAGGAAGAGATGCGGGCCATCGCCGCGGATCCGGCGCGGGCCCGCGCGTACATGCGGCGGGTCTCGCTGCTGGAGAGCGTGCGGCGCTTCGGCATCGGACTGCCGCCCGGACAACCGATGGAGGTGCCGGCATGACGACGATTGCCGCGGAGCTGGAGGACCTGTACGCGCGCCTGTCGGCGGCGGGACTGCGGCCGCTGTGGACCATCACCGAGCAGTTGCTCACCCCGTCGCCGCGGCCCAAGGCGGTGCCCTGGCTCTGGCCGGCGCGGGTGATGCGCCCGCTGGCCGAGCAGGCCATCCGGCTGGTCCCGGTGGAGCGCGGCGGCGAACGCCGCGTGTTGTCCCTGGCCAACCCGGGGCTGAACGGCAGCCCGTACGCGGCCGGCACGCTGTGGGGCGCCATCCAGGCCCTGGGCCCCGGTGAGTCGGCGCCCGCGCACCGGCACACGCCCGGCGCGATCCGGTTCGTGCTGACGGGCGAGGGCGTCTGGACGACGGTGAACGGCGAGGCCTGCGCGATGGGCCCCGGCGACCTGATCCTCACGCCCGGGTGGGCCTGGCACGACCACACCAACGGCGGCGACGCCCCCATGTTCTGGTTCGACGGCCTCGACCTGCCGATGATCGACGCCTTGGACGCCATCTTCTTCGAGCCGCACCCCGAGGAGCGCCAGCCCGTACGTGGCCCGCACGACCCAGCGGCACACGGCCCGAGCGCGTTCGCCGCCGGGCAGGTCACCGAGGCCCTGGACCCGGCGCCGTCCCCGCTGCTGATCTACCGGTGGGCCGACACCGACGCCGAGCTCACCCGGCTGGCCGCGGGCACCGACGCGGGTGTGGTCAGCCTGGAGTTCACCAACCCGGTCTCGGGCGCCAGCGTCCTGCCCACCCTCGCCTGCGGGATGCACCGGATCGTCCCGGGACGAAGCACGCTGCCGGTCCGGCGCACCGGCAACACCGTGTACGTCGTCTTCCGCGGCGAAGGCCACTCGGTCATGGCCGGCCGCCGCTTCGACTGGCAGGCCGGCGACATGTTCGCGGCGCCGTCGTGGGTGCCGGTGGAGCACCACGCCGCCACGCCGGCGGACCTGTTCAGTCTCGGCGACGCCCCTGTGCTCCGCGCGCTGGGGATCTACCGCGAGGAGACCCTCGCCGGGCCGCAGACCGTCACGTCCACGTTCGCACCCGAGGAGCCCGCATGAAACTGGCCCTGTTCGACGACTACCGCCTCGGGGTGGTGACCGGCGACGGCGTCGTCGACGTGACGGACGCGCTGCCCTGGCCGCACGACCCCGACCCGTTGACCGCCGGCTGGTGGCGCAGGCTCTGCCGCGACTTCGCGGACGTGCGGGACGCGCTGGAGAAGGCCGCCGCGCAGGGCCGCCCCGTGGAACCGGCGCGGCTGCGCGCTCCGGCCCTCAATCCATCCAAGATCGTCGCCTCGGCCAGCAACTACGCCGACCACGTGGCCGAGATGCACGGCGTGCAGGAGCGTACCCTCGGCGGTGTCGTGTCGTGGATGTTCGACTTCGATGTCTTCCTCAAGGCGCCGTCGTCGATCTCCGGGCCGGACGACGACATCGTGCTGCCCGACGCGGTCGTACAGGCCGGGCAGGAGATCCACCACGAGTCCGAACTCGTCGTCGTCATCGGCGCCGGCGGCAAGGACATTCCCGAGGCGACCGCACTCGACCACGTCGTCGGCTACACCCTCGGCCTGGACGTCACCGTGCGCAGCGCCGCCGACCGGTCCCGCCGCAAGAGCTACGACACCTTCAGCCCGCTGGGCCCCTGGCTGGTCACGGCCGACGAGGTCGGTGACCCGTCCGACCTCGACATCCGCCTGTCGGTGAACGGCCTGGAACGCCAGGCGGTGCACACGTCTACGATGATCACCAAGGTGCCGGTCATCGTCGCCTACGCCTCATCGATGATGACGCTGCTGCCCGGCGACCTGGTCTTCACCGGCGCCCCACCCGGCGTCGGCCCGATCCACCGCGGCGACGTCCTGGACACAGGCATCAGCCGCATCGGAACCATGCACCTGAACGTCCGGTAGCGTGGCGCCGGGCGACGTTCATGCCGCGGGCAACGAGATCACCGAGCTCACCGCGGCAAGACGATGTTCGAGGTCGCCGGCGGGGATGTCGATGAGCTCGTAGCCGAACGCGCGGTAGCTTTGCTCGTGGATCCTTTCGAACACCAGCGACTCCTCGAAACTGATCCGCCGGGCCGTGGTGGGCTCGCAGAACCCCAGATTGCGGACGAAGAGCACCTGTCGCTCGTAGATCCCCTCGGAGGTGATCCGTTCGAGCTCCGCAGCCAGCATCCGGGACACCGGCCGCCCCAAGTAGGTGGCCAGCGCAAGGGTGCAGACCGGTGACCGGTCGAACACCTGGACAGAGCCCGTGGTGGCGGCCTCCAACTGCCGCTGTCGCTGCAGAGTGACGATCTCGTCGATGAAGGACGCCCGTGTCCATGGCTCGTCCTCGCCCTGAGCCTGCGCTCGTGCGATGACTGCTGTCGCCGCCTCCTCGACGACCCCATAGCCGAGCTCGGCCAGGCACCGCAGGATCGAGGTCTTGCCCGCGCCAGGTGTGCCGGTGAGAACGTACCGCCGCATGATCGGAAGCCTTTCGCGCGTGTCGAGACAGGTCTACTGGCCCCGGCAGGGCCTCTGATGGAGGCATCGGGTCAGTGGAGCCCTGGGAATGAGGTGGTGGGGCCAACGCCTACTACTGGGCCACGACGGTGTCGTTGATCACGTCGGCGGCCCAGATCAGCTGATCGCGGCGTGCGGGGCGATACTGAGGCTGGTTCGGCCGCGACCGGCCTCATGCCGGTGCACGGGAGTGAGGCCGCGCACTGACGTTGCGCCGCCGGACCTCGCCCGTCGCGTCGAGGATATGTTGGCGTGGGGAGGGCGATGTGGACAGTGACCAGTGGGACCGTCGCTACGCGACCAAGGATCTGGTGTGGTCGGCGGGGCCGAACCGGTGGGTGGAGGAGGTGGCCGCCGAGCTGCCGCCGGGCCGCGTTCTGGATCTGGCCGCGGGCGAGGGGCGCAACGCTCTGTGGCTGGCCGAGCGGGGATGGAGCGCGACGGCGGTGGACTTCTCGGCCGTCGGCCTGGACCGGGCCCGCTCCCTCGCGGCGCAGCGGCTTGGCGAGCATGCCGACCGGCTGCGCCTGATCAGGGCGGACCTGCGCGACTACGAGCCGGAGCGGGATCGCTTCGACTTGGTCGTCATTGCGTATCTGCAGGTGGAGGCAGGTCTTAGGCGGCGCGTGATGCGCTCGGCCGCCGCCGCGGTCGCGCCCGGTGGGCTGCTGCTGGTCGTCGCTCACGACAGTGACAATCTGGCGCACGGCACGGGCGGCCCGCAGGATCCGGCGGTACTCTACAGCGCGGGCGACGTAGCGGCCGACATCGAGCGGTGCGGGCTGCGGATCGTCCGCGCACAGCCCCGGCGCCGGCCGGTGGAGAGCGGCCCGCGAGACGCGATCGACGCGTTCCTGCTCGCCGGCCGGGACGAGACCGTGACCACGCTGGATCCCCGCCCGCGCCGACCGTGACGCCGCGACATGTGTCTCTGCTCAAGCGGTACGGCCTGCCCGTGGGGCCCTGCTCAAGGAACGCAGGCCGACGTCCAGCCTCACCCGGCCGTGCGGCCCTTCACCGCCCTGGCCCGGAAACAGCTGCCAAGTAGCAGGTCAAAGCCTTGTATGCGGTGCGGCCAGCACCGTGAACGAGGGTAAGCGTACGGATGGACAGTCTTTCGGAGAGATGGCATTTCGCGACAAGTGCCATGTAATTGGAGCGTTGCCAAGATGCCATCCGAGCGCGTTGATGCCGATGCCAATCTGCCGACCCCGAATTTCACCTTCGATCCCGATGCGCCGTGTACGTGCGTCACAGGGGTCAGGCCTTTCCGCGAAGGCTCCTATCGGCTCGACGCCGAGACGGCGTCCGGCAAGTTCGTCGTGCACAATTACGGTCACGGTGGCGCCGGAATCACGTTGAGCTGGGGTTGCGCCGCCAAGGTGAAGGAGATCGTCCAGAAGCGCATAGCCGTGTCGCATGACACGGAAGTCGCGGTGCTCGGGGCCGGTGTCATGGGGCTCACCGCCGCGACCCGGCTGCGCGAGCTCGGCCTCAAGGTCACGATCTATTCGGACCGCAGGCCGGTCCAGACCACGTCGTTCAAGGCCGGCGGCCAGTGGGCCGTGTCCGTCGTCGCATTCGAGGGCAAGGAAGAAGAGCTCAAGGGCATCATCAAGACCGCCTACACGACCTTCAAGAACAGCATCGGCAAAGGTTTCGGCGTGTCCGAGGTGCCCAACTTCAGCAAAAGCGTGACACCTGGTCTCGAGAAAGTGATGGACCTCGTACCGGGCCTGCTGCCGGACCGCGTCTCGCTGAACCGCCTGCCGTTCGAAGGGCACACCAAACCAGGCTTCCAGTATCAGACGTTGCTGGTTGAACCGCCCATCTTCCTGCCTCGGCTGGAACGCGACCTGAAGGCGGCCGGCGTCATGTTCGTGCCGCGTAAGTTCCTGACGAAGGCGGACGTGCTCACGTCGTTGGCGGAGAAGCTCATCGTTAATTGCACCGGGCTCGGCGCGAAGCGGCTGTGGAGCGACGACAAGATGGTCCCTATCCAAGGACAGCTCGCGATGCTGCCGGCGCAGCCCGCGCTGAAATATCTCTACGGCCAGGACGGCTACATGTTTCCGCGCTCCGATCATGTCGTCATCGGCGCCACCTTCGAGGAATGCTCGGACAGCGAGACGCTCGAGCCGGACGTGTGCAAGAGCCTGGTTCAGCACATGGCCTCGCTGTTCGGCCAGGCGGCGCCCATAACGTTGCCTCATTTCCACATCCACCATCCGAGCAACGCGCGGTTGGTCAACCCGCCGCTGCCCATCACCGTCTGAGCCGCCACGGCGGGCATGCACCGGAGCGTCACCATGGCCTTCACCGTCGCCGACTACCTTCTGAATCGGCTGAGCCAGCAGCAGGTCGACACCCTGTTCGGCGTGCCGGCCGCCTTCTGCGCGGAGCTGTTCGACGCGGTCGGCGCGCACAACATCAAGCCGGTCGTCACCGCGAGCGACCTCGAAGCCGGTTACGCGGCCGACGGTTACGCGCGGACGAAAGGTCTGGGCGCAGTCGCGGTCGCCAACGGCGTCGGCATGCTGAGCATGATCAACGCGATCGCCGGCGCTTTTGTGGAACGCAGCCCGGTCGTCGTCATCAATGGCGGCCCGAACACCCGCAACCTCACCAATCTCAGAGACTTCGACGTCCTGTTCTCGCACTCGACCGGCCAACCCGACACGGACCTGGCCGCGTACAAGCTCGTCACCGCGAGCGCGGCGCGCGCCGGCAAGGCGTCAGAGGTGCCCGCCGTGGTGGACAATGCGATCGCGACCGCGGTCAAGAATAAGCGGCCGGTCTATGTCGAGATCAACAGGGATATCTGGAATCTGGCCTGTCCGATGCCGGGCGGGCCGCTGTCGGTGAGCAATCCTGCGGCGGGCACCGAGAAGCAGCTCGCGACGACGATTGTCGGGCTGATCCGCGGCGCGACGTCACCGCTGATTCTCGTCGGCACCGAAATCCAGCGCTACGGGCTCGCGGACAAGGTCGCCGAGCTGATCGCGAAGCTCGGGATACGCTGGTCGACCCCGCTGCTCGCCAAGTCGACGCTGGCCGAGCAGGGCAACGGGTGGGTCGGTGTGTATGCCCCGCCGAATTCCACCCCCGCCGCCGAGACCGCCGTCGAGCACGCGGACCTGCTCGTGACACTCGGCTGCGTCTTCCCGAGCAGCTTCGCACCGCTGGTGACGAGCGGCAGCAACCGCATCGTCTCGGTCTATGACGGCAAGGTGAAAATCAAGGGCGGCCCCAAGCAGAATGCGGAAATCGGCGCCCTGGTCGCGGCACTCGTCACCGAGGCCGCGAAGGCGCCCCCGGAACTCGTGCCCGCCGCCGTCGATCCGCCCGCGCCCACGCCGGCCGCGGGCGCATTGACCTACCGCCAGGTGTTCGAACGCATCGGCGCCGCGCTGGACAATTCCTGGATCGTGGTCCCTGACACGTTCATCGGCATTTCCTCGGCCGCGAACCTGCCGGTGAAGGGCCGCAACTCGTTCATGTGCGGCGCCGTGTGGGCCTCGATCGGGCATTCGGTGGCCGCCGCCGTCGGCGCGTCGTTCGGGTCGAGCCGGCGACCGCTGGTCATCTGCGGCGACGGCGGTTTCCACATGACCGCGCAAGCGCTCTCCACGGTCGTGCGGTACGGGCGCAACCCGGTCTTCGTCGTCATCGACAACGGCATCTACGCCTTCGAGCAATTCCTCATCGACGATGCGTATTTCAGCGATCCCAACGCCCAGCCGAAACCGTACGTGGTCCTCAATCGATGGGACTTCGTCAAATTCGCGAACGGGCTCGGCGTCCAGTCCGCCCAGTCGGTCAACTCCGCGGCGGCGTTCGATCTGGCACTCTCCGCCGCGAAGGCGTCCAGCGCCCCGGCGCTGATCGTGGCCAAGGTCAATCCGCACGACCTGCCGGCTGAGCTCTCTCTGGCAGAGCTCCCTCAGAGCGCCCCGAGCGGTGTGCGCCAGTAGTCCTCGTCCAGCGTGAAGGGTGTCAAGGCGCTCAATCCCCTCTCCGGCCGACCATCAGCGGCCGGGGTGCCGCGCCGCCCAGAACGGCAGGTCGCTCACAGGCTTGGCCAGTTCGATGGTCGGTATGCGGCGGCAAAGGGTGTCGAAGACGACCTGAAGCTCGATCCTTGCGTGGTTCTGGCCGAGGCGCCGGCGCCCGGTGGCGGTGAGTCCTGCCGGACGGCATCCATCTACTTTCTGTGCGGGATCGGCCTCTGAGCGGAGACCTTGACGCCGCGTTCTGTGGGCGCCTGAGAGTGCGACTCCTCCGGGACGTCCGGCCTCGTCCTCATGTTCGTCCCCTCCGGCGGGCCGTTCACAGCCGGCAGCCGGAGCACGAACCGCGCGCCTCGCGGCGAGTCCTCGACCAGCAAGGTTCCGTCGTGGGCGTGCGCGATGTCACGGGAAATGGCCAGGCCGAGCCCGCTGCCTCCGGGTTCGCGGCGCCGACCGGCCTCCAGGCGGACGAAGCGCTCGAAGACGCGTTCACGGTCCGGCGGCGCGATGCCGTCACCGTCGTCGGTCACCGTGACGACGGCCTGCCCACCGCTGCGCTCGGCAGTGACCTCGATCTTGTTGTCGGCGTGCCGCCGGGCGTTGGCCAGGAGGTTGTCCAGGACTCGGATCAGCTGGATCCGGTTGCCTCGAATGTTCACGTCGGGAGCGGCATCGACGTGGATCGGCACGCCACCGGCCCGTGACGCCGCCTCCTCCTTGACGAGCGCGCCGAGGTCGACCCGCTCGCGCGCCGTAGGTCCGCCGGCGCGGAGGCGGGCCAGCACCAGCAGGTCGTCGACGATCGTCTCCAGGCGCTGAGTGATCGACAGTGCCTCGTGGATGGCTTCGCGTGGGTCCACGTCGCCGGGGTAGAGCTCCGCCTCCTCCAGCCGGGTACGCAGGCCGGCGAGCGGGGTCCTGAGCTCGTGAGAGGTGGTGGAGGCGAATCGGCGTTGTTTCGTGACCGCCTCTTCCAGCCGGGCCAGCGTCTGGTTGACGGTGCCGACGAGCAGCGCGTACTCGGTGCGGCCCGGCGGCGCGGGCACCCGCAGACTCAGATCGCTCACGGTGATCTCGGACATCCGCTCCCGGATGGCCGCCACCTGGCGCAGACTCCGGCCCGCCAGCCACCAGTTCCCCCACGCCATGAGGGCGGTGGTCAGCACGACTCCGGCGCCGGTGAAGAGCTCCAGGCGGTGCGTGGTCAGGAGGGGAGGCTCCTCCATCCCGACATAGACATAGTGGGGTTCACCCTGCCAGAGCTGCGTGGTCATCAGCTGAGGGACCCGGAGGGCGATCACCATGACGCACTCGCCCCGCGCGGAGCACTCGGTGCGATCTTGCTCCGGGTCGTCGGCCGGGGGCCTCATCGTGGACAGGGGTGGTCTGCCCTTCGCCGCGGCGCTGGCCGTCACCACCCGGCCGTGGGAGTCGACGAGCTGGAGGAGGTCGATCCGAGTCTTCGGAATCGGCTCCTGCGTGCGGCCGGGCTGGAAGGACTGGAGCCATACGGCGGCGACCTGCAGTGATTCCTGGAAGATGCGTTCCTGGACCCGGTCGAGGACCAGGAAATTGACGCCGGCGCCGATCACGGTAAGGAACACCAAAGCCAGCGCTCCGACACCCAGCGTCGTGCGGGCGCGAAGCGAGTCTGGAAGAAATGATCTCCTTCCGCCCCCCACGGTGACGCGTCCTTCCAGTAAAGGTCCAGGTCAGCTCACCTTTCGAAGGTAATGGCCAAACAAGCTACTTTGCCAGCTCGGCCCATGCCCGAGCCAAAAGAAGGGCCAGACATTACCACTGCTGAACCAACGCTTTCCAAAACCGGCGGCTGAACCTCTGACCTCGTCCGCTGGTCGCCAAGGGGCGGCCACCGCATAATTCCTTCCGTGACGACCCTTGTGGATACCGCGTCCCTGTCGCCGGGCGACCGGGAGGAAGCGGTGCGAGACGTCACGTACGAACAACCCCTGGAGCGAGACCAAGGTCGACAGTACGTCCGCCGACCGCGGCGCGTTGCTGATCATCTCCAGGGAGAAGGACCACACCGTGCCGTGGGCGATCGCCAACGCCTCCTACAAGAAGCAGGTCCGCAACGAGCACGCGGTCACCGAGATCGTCGAACTCCCGAACCGCGGCCACTCCCTCACCATCGACAGCCGATGGCGCGAGGTCGCCGGCACCGCCCTGGCCTTCGTCGAGCGCTTCCGCTGAACGCCGCGAATCAGTTGGCGAGTCGGGCCGTGGCGAAATGCCGATGGCCGACCTGATTCCTCGCCCGGCTCGCCGAACCGGGTGAGGAGGTGGTGGTGGCCTTGCCGTCGGTGGTGGCGGTCGTCGGCGCCGGCCGGACCCTAGCCCGAGGCGAGATCGCGGCGGCGCAAGCCGTACAGACCGAGGATTGTCAGCGCCGCGGCGAGTGCGAGCAGCACCACCGTGGCCACCGGGGCGAACGCCCCCAACGGGTGCCAGGGAAGGTGGGACAGCACCGACGTGTTCACCAGCCATCCCGGCATGCCCGCGAAGGACCCCAGGATCTGTACGAACCCGCTGTACACGAGCACGGCCCAGGCCACGCTGATGGCCCGCGGGGCGAGCCCGAACAGCGCGGCGGGGACGGCGAGCAGCACCAGCACCTCCGGGATGCGGAGCAGGCACGCCGCGATGACCTCTCCCACGAAGCCGAGGTCGCCGGTCGACGCGGCGGCGCCGGCACCGAGCCCGGCGCCGTACACCGCCAGCAGCGCGATCACGGCGAGCGCGGAGACCAGCAGGGACGACCCGAGCCACGTCGATCTGCCCGTCGGTCCGGCCAGCACCGGACCGACACGCCCGCGCACCTCCTCCGCCCGGAGCCGGAGGACCGACAGGACCACGAAGACGCCGGTGTAGAGGGACCCGGTGAACACCATGAGGCTGACCCAGGCTCGCCCGAAGTCCGCCCCGGCGAAGATGGGTAGATCGGTGTTCGCCATTCCACCGGTCATGCCGCCCAGGACGAGGCCGATGGCGAGAAACGCGGCTCCCCACGAGACGATGGCCGCCTGCTGGAGCCTGAGGGCGAGCGTGAACGGCGAGCGCAGCCACGAAGGCGCCGAGGCCGGGCCGGGACGCGGGGCCACCAAGCCGGCGCCGAGATCCCTGCGGCTCGCCAGGGTGTAGGCGCCCGCGACCAGGAGCCCGGTGAGCAGAGCCGAGAGGCCGAGCGGCCACCAGCGCTCGCCGGCCAGCACCCGGGTCTGCTGTGACCAGCCGATCGGGGACAGCCAGAACAGCGGGCCACCCTCCTGGCTCTGCATCGCTCCCGCGCCGCGGAGGATCCACGCTACGGTGAGCGCTGCGCCCGCGAGCCCGCTGGCGCCTCTGGAGTACTCGGTGATCTGGGCGGTGACCGCGGCGACCGCGGCGAACGCCAGCCCGACCGCGGCGAGGGTGGCACCGAACAGCAGCGCGCTGCCGGTGGGAAACCCTATGCTGATCGCCGCGGCGGCGGTGAAGACCGCGAGGACGACATTGCCCAGCAAAGCGATGATCAGCGCCGCGGTGAGCTGGGCGTGCCGGCCCACGACGGCCGCCCGGATGAGCTCAGCCCGGCCTGTCTGCTCTTCGGCCCGGGTGTGCCGGGTGATGAGCAGGATGTTCATCAGCGCCGCGGCCAGCAGGAACTCGACCCAGTAGGCGGCGAGGAAGTAGCGCTGCGTGGTGATGGCTTCGGCGCCGAAGACGGGCCCGCCGAGCACCCTCATGAACGAAACTTGGATCATCTGCGTGGCTTCGGCCAGTGCCTCCGGCGTCGGGACGACGCTGGTCGTGGCCGCGTTGTAGAAGCGCGGGACGAGGGCCGTGAGGGCGAGCACCCAGATGGGAAGCTTGATCCGGTCGCGGCGCAGCGCCAGCCGTACCATGGCGCCGGTGCCGGTCAGGGGGCTGCCCGCCGCTCTCGATCCGGTACGGGCGCGCGCCGGGGAAACCGTGGCGGTCATGCCGCCTCCCCGGTTCCGTAGTGCCGGAGCATGAGCTCCTCGAGCGTCGGCGGGTGGCTGACCAGCGATTGGATGCCGAACCTGGTGAGGTGCCGGACAGCGGCGTCGAGGTGTTCGGCGTCCACGCTGAACCGCACGCTGCCGTCTTCGATCTTCGTGTTGTGGATGCCGGGTAGCCGGTCGAGGCCGGTGACCGGGGTGGCGGTGCCGGCCTTGATCGTCGTACGGGTCAGGTGCCGCAGCTGCTCCAGCGTCCCCGACTCCACGATCTTCCCATCCCGGATGATGCTGACCCGGTCGGCGAGGTTCTCGACCTGGGCGAGGATGTGACTGGACAGCAGGACGGTGCGGCCGGCGGCTTTGACTTCGGCGACGACCCGCTGGAACACCGCCTCCATCAGCGGGTCCAGCCCGCCCGTGGGCTCGTCCAGGATCAGCAGCTCCACGTCGGCGGCGAGGGCGGCGACGAGGGCGACCTTCTGGCGGTTGCCCTTGGAATAGGTCCGCCCCTTTTTCGTCGGATCGAGCTCGAACCGCTCGATCAACTCGTTCCGGCTCCTGTTGTCGAGCCCGCCGCGCAATCGGCCGAGCGTGTCGATGGCCTCGCCGCCGGTGAGGTTGGGCCACAGCTCCACATCGCCCGGCACGTACGCCAGCCGCCGGTGCAACGCGACGGCTTCGGCCCAGGGGTCGCCGCCCAGCAACCTGGCGCTGCCGGAGGTGGCTCTCATCAGGCCCAGCAGGATGCGGATGGTGGTGGTCTTTCCCGCCCCGTTCGGGCCGAGAAAGCCGTGCACCTCTCCGGCGTCCACGGTGAGGTCGAGACCGTCGAGGGCGCGTGTCGGCCCGAAGGCCTTGACGAGCCCGGAGGTGGCGATGGCAGGGATCATGGGTTTCTCCGATGGAAAGCCGCGTACGGGGACGCGAATTCGATCATTTGAGCGGGCTGCCGGTTACCCGTGCGTCGAATTCGCGGTCAGACAGGGACCTGTTGAGGTGAAGGAGCGCTTCGGCCTGCCAGCCCATGACGTACCGGGTTTCCGGCCGGGCCGATTCGACGGCCTGCCGGATCGTCGTCGCGACGACGCCGGGGTCCGAGGCTGGGTTGTCCTGGCCCACCTGCATCTCGGCTGCGCGTGCCATGGCTTCGGCCATCTGCCGGTAGGCCCCGTTTCCGGAGATCTCCCGCAGTTGCCGCGCGGTCCCGGCTTCGAAGTCGGTCCTGATGATGCCGGGCTGAATGACGACGACGTCGATGCCGAACGGTTCGACCTCCATGCGGAGCGTGTCGGAGAACGCTTCCAGGGCGTGCTTGGAGGCGTAGTACCAGGCGCCGAGCGGCAGGGCGATCTCGCCGCCGATCGAGGACACGTTGACGATCGTGCCCGATCGCTGTTGCCGCATCCGCGGCAGGACCAGCTGGGTCAGCCGGGCCGGCGCGAACACGTTGACCTCGAACTCGTCTCGCGCCATGGCCATCGGCGTGTCCTCGACCGCGCCGTGGACGACGGCTCCCGCGTTGTTCACCAGGACGTCGATCCGCTGGTGTTCGTCCAGGACGGTACGGACGACCCGCTGGAGGTCTTCTTCCTTGGTCACGTCCATCGGCAGGAAGTGACCTCCCGCTTCGCGGATCGCCGCCATCTTGTGCACCCGCCGCGCCCCGCCGTACACGATGTGGCCGCCGCGCAGAAGCTCGAGTGCGGTGGCGTGGCCGATGCCGGATGAGGCGCCGGTGACGAGGCATACTTTGGCAGTCATGCCAGTGGTCTCCTTTGAGATTCGACAAAGGGTGATCTACGCGTCCCAGGCGGCAGGGAGCATGGGGAACACCCCCGGCGGGGCGGGTTCACGCATGACGAAAAGCTACGGATGCGTTTGAGGATTCGGCAAGTTATGAACGTCGTTATCGCAGCTCAGGCACGAGCAATTGGCGCAACGACGGTGCTGGCAAATGCAACAACCTCACGGCCGTGTGTCGCAATCAAGCACGCCCGGAGGCATACTTGGGCGTGCGCGACGAGGAAGTGCCGGGAGGACGCATGCCGGGAGGCCACCTGACGTACGAGGACCGCCGCAAGATCGCCGAAGGGCTGACGGAAGGGCTCACCTATGCGGAGATCGCCCGTCGTCTGGGGCGGCCGAGGTCGACCATCGGCCGCGAGATCGCACGCAACGGCGGCCCGCACGGCTACCGCGCGGCCCGAGCGCAGCAGGCGACCGGATGGCGCGCCCGCCGCCGGCCGCACCCGCCACCGAGCACGCCAGCCACTGCGGAGACCGACGAGCGTGACCCCCGGGCAGTACGCGAATTCGAGCAGAAACTCACCGCGGTGTTGTCAGGGATGCCGCCGATGGCGACCAGGGTGCTGGTCTGCCTGTTCACCAGCGATGAGGGCGACCTGACCGTCGCCGACCTGGTCGAGCGGCTGCGGGTCAGCCCCGCGTCGATCTCCAAGGGCGTCGGCTGGCTCGAGCAGGTCGGGCTCATCAAACGCGAGCGTGACAACCGGCGTGAGCGGTACCTCATCGACACCGAGGTCTGGTACCGGGCGTGGTTGGTGGGCACCCGGTCGATGGCGCTGTGGGCCGACACCGTTCAGGAAGGCGTCGACGTCCTCGGCGTCCAAACCCCAGCAGGCGCCCGGCTCCATACCGCAAGCCGGTTCTTCCAGCTCCTCAGCTCCGACATGGCCCAGGCGGCCGAACATTACCGGCAAACCTTCTCCGGCACCGGGGACGTTGCAAACTGACCGCGCCCCGACTGAAGTAGTGGTGACGGTGCCGCCCCGCCTCGTGATACAGATCTGTCCCAGGTTTGCCAGCAGCAAAATGAGCAAAACTCAGCTGTTCGGCCACGCAGAGCTACCATTGATCCACAAGCCGGTACTGCTCGCGAGTCCCGTTCTCCTGTCGCCGACGTCCGACGCCCGCCCGCCGAGGCATTCCGACAGTATTGACACGCTGTGTAGTGCGGTGTTTACATTTGGCTCCACAGGCAAGATCTACAACACACTTGCTGCGAAAACGGGTGAATGGTGAGCACGTTACGTCGGCATCCGGCAGAGCGGCGGCGGCAGTGGGGGTTGCGCCGAGCATGAGGCCGATGCTGGAAGCGGAGAGCCTGACGAAGCGATTCGGTGCGGTCGTGGCGGTCAGCGACGCCAGCTTCGCCATCAGGCCCGGCGCCATCACCGGCTTCCTGGGACCGAACGGTGCCGGCAAGTCGACGATGTTGCGCCTCTTCCTGGGTCTCGTGCACCCGACGTCGGGCTCCGCCCTCATCGACGGCAGGCCGATCCACGAGTGGCCCGCTCCCAGCCGCAAGGTCGGCGCCGTGCTGGACACCCAGTGCGTCCATCCCTCCCGCCGGGCGATCGACAGCGTGCGGTGGGCGGCCTGGCTGGCCGGCGTACCCACGTCCCAGGCCGAGACGCTCCTCGACCGGGTCGGGCTCGGCGCGGTGGCCGGTCAGCGTACGGGCAAGTTCTCCGTCGGCATGCGGCAGCGCCTCGCGCTGGCGATCGCGCTGGTCGGCGACCCCGAGATCGTGGTGCTCGACGAGCCGATGAACGGGCTCGACCCCGAAGGGATCGCGTGGCTGAAGGACCTGCTGCGCCGCTTCCGCGACCAGGGCCGTACGGTGCTCATCTCCAGCCACCTGCTGGCCGAGCTGGAGGACCTGGTGGACGACCTGGTGGTGATCGCGCGCGGCGAGATCATCGGGAGCGGGTCCGCCACCGCGTTCATCGATCGCTTCCAGCCGCAGACGATCAGCGTCCTGTCGGACAAGCCGCAGCCGCTGGGCGCCGCCGTGATCGAGGCCGGCGGCGAGGTCATCGAAACCCAGGGCCAGCGCATGGAGATCAGCGGGCTGACCTCCATCCAGCTCGGCGAGATCGCCCGCGACGCCGGGATCGTGCTCTTGGGGCTCACGGAGGAGCGCAGCCTGAAGAAGGCGTTCTCCGAGGCGACCGCCAAAATGACCGACCTCTAGTGGTCACGCGCCGGTCTGGGGGTGGCCTCGCCGTTGCCGTTGAGGAAGGCTCGGGCCCTTCGCGCCCTGAGGGTGGTCCGCTTCACGCCGGCGACCTTCGCGATCTCCTCAGCGGTGACCAGGTTGTCGTAGGCGGCCCTCGGGTCGCCGAGCAGGATCCGCGTGGTGCCGAGGTCGAGCAGGATGTCCGACAGCACGACCCGGTCACCGATGTACGTGGCGATCTCCAGGGCTTGGAGCAGTTCGGGATAGGCCTCCTCCGGCGTGCCCGCCCTGGCGGCGTGCATGGCCACCCCGCGCCGGATCTGGGCCTCGCTGCGCAGGCTGCCGCCCTCGCGGCACAGAACGAGCGCCCTTTCCAGACACGCCTGGGACGCCTGCTCCTCCCCCGTGCTGTGCAGCACCATCGCCAGCCCGCCCAGCGCGTCGGCCTCGCCCACCGGGTCCCCGCTCCTCCGCAGCACCTCGGCGGCCTCCTCGTAGGTCCTGCGCGCCTTGCCCAGCTCCTGGCGGATCCGGTCGAGGTCGGCGAGCAACCGCAGCGCCAACCCGCGGCCGTGGTCGTCGTCCAGGTGCTGGAAGAGCCGCAGGGCTTCCTCCAGCCGGCGGGCCGCGCCGGCGTAGTCGCCGACCAGCAACGAGCGGTGTCCAAGGGAGTAGAGCAGGGCCGCCTGGCCGCGGATGTTCCCGGCGCCGCGCACGCTGGACAGCGCCAGCTCGTGGGACTCGAGCCACACGTCGAAGCGGGAACCCGCCTCGTAGAGGGCGAGCGGGGCGATGGCCAGCTCCCAGCACACCTCGGGGAATGGGGCCGCCCGACGTACGGCCGCCAGTATCCCGTCCAGGTTGGCGTCGAACCACGCCGCTCCCTGGCCTGACCAGGCTGCTGCTCCCTGAGGCCGGTAGCGCGGAGCCGTACCGCGTGGGATGGAGTTGTCCTGGCCGCGCATCGAGGCGTGGGCGTCGTCGGTCAACGCCAGCCAGCCGCCGAGCGCGCGCCGCGCGGCCGCGCGCAGGTCCTGCTCCCGGTCCTCGGCGAGCGCGCGGCCGGCCCCGAAGCTGAGCAGCAGCTCGTGGCAGCGGAACCGCTCGCCGTCCTGCAGGGTGACCAGGAAATGGGTCTCGGCCAGCTCTTCCAGCATGTTCTCCGCCACGTCCATGGGGACGTCCGCGAGCGCCGCAGTGGTCCTGGCGGTGACCTCCGCACTGCCGTAGAAGCCGATCCTGCGGATCAGCGAGCGCGGGCCGGCGGGGAGCACCTCGTAGCCCCGCATCAACGTCGGGACGACGCTCTGGCCGTCGTACCGCAGCTCGCCGAGGATCTTCGCCGGGTCGGCGAGGCGCTCGGCCAGGCGCGCGAGGGTCCAGTGCGGCCGGGTGGCGAGCCTGGCCGCGGCGATGTTCAGGGCCACCGGCAGCCGGGCGCAGAGGTCGATGATCCGGTCCGCCGCCGCCGGCTCGGCCGCCATCCGCTCGTCGCCCGCGCCCGTGGCCAGCAGCGCCCGGGCGTCGGCCCGGTCCAGCGCGGACACGCGCACCCGGATGGCTCCGTGCAGCAGGGCCAGCGGCGAGCGGCTGGTCACGATGACGGCGCAGCCCGGATGCCCGGGCAGGAAGGGATCGATGCGGCGGGCGCCGCTCACGCCGTCCAGCACGATCAGCACGCGGCGGCGGGCCAGCACGCTGCGCAGCAGCCCGGCGCGTGCGCCGGTGCCTTCCGGGATCTCGTCGGCGGCGACCCCGAGCGCGGTCAGGAACCCGGCCAGCACGTCGCCGGGCTCGCTCAGATCGTCGGCGTAGAGCTGACCGTCGGGGTACCGGCCGGCCACGCGGTGCGCGGCCTCCAGGCACAGCGCGGTCTTGCCGACGCCGCCAGGACCGGTGACCACCACCACGGGAGACGTGCCGTGGTCCTCGATCGCGTCGGCGATCCGCCGCAGCTCGGCATCCCTGCCGGCCAGGACGCCCGAGCGCGCGGGAAGCTGCCGTGGCACGAGCGCCGACGGGCGGGCCGGTTCGAGGACGGAGTCCTGGCGCAGGATCTGCGTCCTGAGGTCCCGCAGTACGGGGCTCGGATCGGTGCCGAGCTCGTCCCTGAGCCGCTCCTCCAGGTCGGTGAACGCCTGCAGCGCCTCGCTACCCCGCTGCGACCGGTATAACGCGAGCATGAGCTGGCCGCAGAAGACCTCCCGCAGCGGGTGCTGGTCGGCGAGCCGCTGGAGCTCGGCGATCACCTCCCGGTGCCGGCCGAGCGCGAGGTCGGCGTCGATGCGGGCCTCGATCGCGGCGAGCCTGCGCTCGTCCCACACCGCCGCCTCGGCGAGGAACGCCTCGCTGTCGAGGCCGGACAGGGCCGCGCCACGCCACAGGGCCAGGGCCTCGCCCAGCGTCCGGGCCGCCCCGGCGTGGTCCCGATCGCCGGCCAGGGCGCGCGCCTGGTCGTACAACCGGATGAAGACGAAGGCGTCGACGCTGTCCTCGGCGGCCTCGAGCCGGTAGACGTTGTCGTGCACGTCGATGGTGACGCCGTACTTCCTGAGCTCCCCGACCCCACGGTGCACCTGATTCCGGGCGCTCTTCGTGGGCGTGTCGCCGTAGATCGCGTAGATGAGGCTCTCGACCGAGGCGGAGCGGGCGGGGCTCAGCAACAGGTGTGCCAGAACCCCGCGCGACCGCCGGGTGGCGAGCCTGATCTCCTCGTCATGCTGCCAAATTGCCGGTTGGCCCAGGATTCCAAAGCGCATCAGCGGCACGATCCCCCTAGCGTTCCCCGTAATTATTCCCTATTCGAACCGCTTTGTCCTGGCTCATGCGCGACAATTCACGAGCACGTCACTGTAAGCGCTTGACTCCCGCCCCCCGGCCAGGTCAAGCGAGCGGGATTATCCTTTTATCGACCTGCCGCGCGCCCGGCCGGCCGCTAGGTGGCTGGTGTTTTTTGATCTATCTCGCGTAGCTCTGTCCTTCTGTGCCAGGGTGATCGGTGTTGGTCACCGGGAGCGAGGAGCGGCTGAGCGATGGCAGTGGGTCACACCCCGGTGCAGCCGGGGTTGCTGTCCTCCACGGTGAGTTTCGTCGAGGGTCGGCTGGCGCCGAACTCGATCTACGCGGTGCTGCACCGCGAGTGCCGGAACCTGTTCCCGGATGAGTCCTTAATGCCCTTGGAGGACGCTGCTTCGGCGTGAAAAGGGGGGCCTGCTCCGCCGTACTCCGGATTGTTGCCAGCGGGGGTGCTGTGATCGGTGAGACTGAGGGTGGGCGTGGCCGCTCACTGACGTCGTAACCTCTTGGCGGGCTTGGACCCCGTGGATGAGTCTGACGCCGGGAGCCATACC
>NZ_JBICRM010000030.1:0-125551 GCF_043197025.1 Nonomuraea marmarensis | reverse complement strand
TCACCGCTCAGGGCACACCCCTCCTCACGACACGCGGACAACGCGAAGCAGAAGTGGGGACCTAAACCGGCCACCAGTGGTGACCTCGAACTGGCCACCTGTGGGGACTTTTACATGGCCACGGACAGTCCTTCGGGGTCAGTGGCTGAGGTTCTCTCGCCAGTTCTTATCAGCTTGTAATCCTGGACCTCCTCAAGGTGGAAGCCAGAGCCATGTCTCCATAGGAGCAACAGGGATGTTGCATACTCTGCTGAGGTGGAGTTTCAGAGCGGTCCGAGGTTGTGGGGGCGAACAGGTCTGCTGCCGACTAGCGTCTGAGTGCCTGTGAACAAGCCCTCCGGGGTGGGTGACGACACGCCGAGGGATGGAGCGGGCGAAATCCTCTGGTATAGGGGCCTCTTCCGGTAGCAACGGCGGTATCGAAGCCCTATCGCTGACTGGAAGGTCCTGTGCCGTTGTATGCTCCCGCCGCCCTGTGTTGTCACGTCGGAGAGTGGTTGGTCGTGTGTGGCGTACCTGTTCGGCATGGTGCTTTGGTTGACCATGGCAGGACCGTCGTGACGTATCCCGACGTCACCGGATTTCTTGACGCGGTAGGAGTTTGTGCCGGGTGCGCTTGACCACCCTGGGATAGCTGCGATCGAGGCCGACGTGAGATTCTTTCCGCCGGCTCTGTTCTATGGCAGTGATGACGTGCACTGCAGAGGCGCTCACCGGTACGCGGGTGCCTGGTCAACTGGGAGCGCGTTGCGGAGTCTGGGACGCGGCGTTGCTGAGCGATCTCGCATGCTGCATTTCGAGCTCTGCAAGAAGCGCGGGGGTGAAGGTGCGCAGGAACGGGATGATGAACACTGCGGTGGCCGCAGCGAATACGCCGAATGCCAGACGGTACCCGAGCCATTGGGCGAGTATCCCAGCCAGCGGGGCGCCCAGAGCGATCGGGCCCCAACTGGACAGCCGGGCAATCGAATTGTAGCGGCCCATCATCTCCGGGCGCACGAGCGTCTGGCTGATGCTGCGGGAGTTAACCACCCACAGGGCGCTGCCCATGCCGCCAAGGAAGGCCCCGGTGCCGACTGCCCAAACGTTCGTGGTCAACGCCGGGACCGCCACCATCGAGCAGGTCAGGTACACGTTGGCGAACATCACCCACCGTCGTCCGAACAACCGGTTCGCAGTAGTTACGCTTAATGTGCCGACAATCCCGCCCAGGCCCAGCGCGCCGACCAGGGCGCCGTAAGCGGGGGGGCTCAGGCCCCACATCTTCGTAGCTACCAATGGCATGAGTGCATACCAGGCGGCCCAGCAGGTGACAAGGATCGTGACCGTGAACGTCAACAGCCGCAGCAGTCGTTGGTGTCGCAGGAATTGCAGCCCCTCGCTGATTTGCTTGTTCATTGAAAGTACGGGGGTGGTTGTCGCCTGTGTGACTGTGAACTTGCCCACCAGCAGAGGCAGGATGGCCAGGGCAATCAGATAACCGCTGGCCGAGATGCCAAGCGCGATGGCCATTCCTGCTGCGGCCAAGCAGCCGCCCAGGAGCGGACCGATGGACCCGTTGCAGAGCGTCTCGACGCCGATTATCCAGACATTGGCGCGGTCTCGGCCAGTCGACGCCACGGCGTCAGGGATTATCGCGGCGGCAGAGACCAAGGCGATCACCTCGGCTACACCGAGAATCACAGCACCGCCGTAAAGTATTCCCAGCGCGATCACATCTGTCACGACCGCTGCCGCCAAGCCGAGTACGACGGCGATCCGCATGCTGTTTGCGAGCCAGAGCAGTTTGCGCCGGTCAACGCGATCGACGAGCACCCCCACGTGCAGCGCGACCAGCAGCCACGGCAGTGACAGAGCCAGCAGCACTCCAGACACTAGTGCTGGGGACGTGGTCAACCATGTGGCCAGAAGAGGAAGCGCCACTTTGATAACGCCTCCGATCAGGTTGGTCACAGCGCCGAACACCACCAGCACCCAGGTGTTTCGCTTACTCGGATCCAATGCACGCCTCCTCTTGAACATGTCCGGAAAAGCGCTCGGCGAGTTTTCATCTACATAAATAAATATCGCAGTTGCAAATTATTTTCAATAAGATGTGAAGTGGTGTCTCTGCTGGTGCCAGGGCGATCTTCAGCCTGGGTCACCCGTCCACACCCCCCATGGTCGACATCACTCTGGGTGAAGCTGTCGATGCTTCTTGCGGCGCCATGACCTGGATGCCGACATTCCGCGCTTCCTACGGCCCCTGACCCGGTTGCAAGCCGAGCTTGGCGAGTTGACCGCCGAGCAAGTCACCGCAGTGCTCACCCCGGCATGGGGGGAGATAGCGCCCGCACCTGGAACCAGCACCGCTCCGCTCCGCGTTCCTCCACCACCTGGGCTGTCGCGCGCTGGAAGGGTCGCCGACCTGAGCCACGCTGATCGAGCGACGCAAGGTGAATCTCCGACACCGCCAAGGTCATCGACCGGCACCTGATCGAGGCCCTGTGGCAGCGCCGCGATCTGCCCTGCGGAACAGGACGCTCTTTCGCCTGTTGTTGCGAAAGCGCCGCGCGCGCCAGTTGGAGATGGGTGAGTGGATTGTCCTCGCCGTAGGGAAGCCTCAATCGAGGAGATTTCCGTTTACCGGAACAATGGTCTAATGTTCGGAAGATGCTGGAGGTGAGAGCGACCGCGCGATCGGAGTGTGACGTCCACCCCGGAAGACGTGATCTGGGCCTCAAATCCAGCACGATGTCGATCAGCGGACGTCGGCGCCGAGGGCCGGGGCGTTTTTCCACATTGGCCACCGACATCTCGATCGTCCGGTCGGCCTCGTTGATGGGCGGCGTGACTTCCTCGAGGGGTGGTAATGGCAGTGACGGACGATCAGTCTGCCGCGTTCGACGCTGTACGCGGCCCGGTTTCCCGTCACCGCGGGAACCCGGCCGCATCGGTTACACAGGTGCATGCCTTCGGTTGGCTTGGTCATTTAGTGGTCCCGTTCTCCGGTCGTCGAGGGGCAACGGCCATCTAGAACCAGCCGTGCGACGCCGGAGCGCAGGGTCTGGGCAAGGCTTTGCCATAGGAAGAGTGCCGGTGGATGGCTCCGGCTGGTGAACTGACAAATGGTCGATGGGCTGGTGAATCGGCGTTATCGGTGGTGGGCTGGGGTCTACTACTCTTCACCTGCGTAGGATTTTGAGATGTGGTCGACGATCGAATTGCATGAGGTCCGCGTTTTTCTCGCGCTTGCCGGGGAACTGCATTTCCGGCGCACCGCCGAGCAGTTGCATCTCACGCCGGCCCGGGTCAGCCAGGTCCTTCGCGATCTGGAACACAAGACCGGTGTGCCCTTGGTGTACAGGACCAGCCGGCGCGTTGAGCTGACCCAGTTCGGCGAGCGGTTCCGCCGAGAGGTGGGCGGCGCGTACGAGCAGTTCATGAACGCTCTGAAACAATGGGATGCCGCCGGGACGCCGCCGTTGCTGCGCCTGGGCTTGTTCTCCGATCCCGGGGTTTCGAGGATCGCGCAGATTGTCAAGGTGTTCGAGCAGCGTTATCCCGGATGCAGCGTGCAGGCGGCGGAGGTCCCCGTCGGCGATCCGTTCGGGCCGCTGCTGCGTGGCGCATTCGATCTGATGGCGAGTTGGCTCCCGCACGGGCAGGCCGATGTCGTATGCGGGCCGATCCTCAGCCGCGAACCGCGCGTGCTCGCCGTCTGCTCCGACCATCCCCTGGCTGCTCGCGACGAGGTCTCGATCGAGGACCTGGCCGGGTACGAGGTGATGCACTTCGACACGATGCCCAAGGAGTTCCACAACGTGTGGATCCCGGCCAAGACGCCCACGGGGCGCCCGATCCGCCACCGCAGGTTCAGCGAGCATTCGCTGGGTGACCGCGGGCGCATGACCAGCGAGCTGCTGTATCTGATCACCATCGGACGGGTGGTCCATCCCACCGTGCCCTCGTTCGCGAACATGTTCGCCCACCCCGACATCGTCTACGTACCGATCCCGGACATGCCCCCGCTATGCAGCGCGCTGGTGTGGCGACGCCGCGGGTCGAACCCTCTCCTGCGTGACTTCGTTGCCGTCGCCCGAGATGTAGTCCGAAATTCCGGTAGAGCATCTCCTGGCGCATAGCCACCGCTCGTTGGTACGAGTGGCACAGGGCTCATCCGCAGCACGGTCACCCGCCTGCTGGGCAGGCACCGCAACATAGACATGAAAGGTAGGGAAACCAAGGGGTATCGCTCTTAAGAGGGCGTTTATCTATGGCTGATGAGCATATGCCCCTTTTGAAGCACTTCGCCCTATAAGGATATCTTTGCGCAGCCCTCACCGCTGATCGGAGCGCCCGTTTGATTGTCATATGGCGCTCGAATTCCGTCTGGTCTAAAAATGGGACGGAAACTCCCGACCAGTCGAAGGCCACTGCCGATCACATGTTTCGAGTAAAAGTTCTGTCATGAGTGAGCGGAAGTCGTACCCCAGCGATATATCCGATGCCCGCTGGGCACTAATCGAGCCCACCTTATCTGCCTGGCGGCAGGCCCAGCTCGATCGCAGACCCACCGGCCAGCCGGCCTCAGTCGAACTACGACAGGTCTTCAACGCCATCCTGTATGTCAACAGGACGGGAATCGCCTGGAAATACCTGCCCCACGATTTTCCGCCGCACGGCACCGTTTACGCCTACTACGCTGCCTGGCGGGACGAGGGAATCTTCGCGCAACTCAATTACGACCTGGTCGGCCTGGCCCGCGTCAAGGAAGGCCGCAAGGCCGAACCGACCGCGGGCACGATCGACACCCAGAGCGTGAAGACCTCCACCAACGTGCCCCTGACCAGCCAAGGTACCGACGCCGGGAAGAAGATCGTCGGCCGCAAGCGGGGCATCGTCACAGACACGCTCGGCATCATCCTCGCCGTGATGGTCACCGCCGCGAGCCTGTCCGACAATGCCATCGGAATACGGCTGCTCGACCAGGCCAAAAACACCTACCCAACGATATCTAAAACCTGGGTAGACACCGGCTTCAAAAACGCTGTGGTCGAGCATGGCGCCAGACTAGGCATCGACGTCGAAGTCATCTCCAGAAAGACCGAGACCCCGCGACTTTCACGTCGTGAAACGCCGCTGGGTCGTCGAACGCAGCCTGGGCTGGCTCATGCTGTACCGCCGCTTAACCCGCGATTATGAAACCCTCCCCGCCAGCTCCCAAGCCATGATCCACATTGCCTCGATCAACAATCTCACCAAACGCATAACGGACGAGACCACCCCAACCTGGCGAGGCACCTACTAGAACATAAGCCGCAATCTACTCAAATCAAATGCCCTCTCAGCGGGGATCTCCTCCGGCCAGGCATCCCCATTCAGGGATGCGTCTTTCGGCATTACAGCCTCCAATCACTTCTCGAAACCGCTGCCGCCCTTCCCCGTGTGACCGGCTCTCCCGGCCTCGGAGTACTACCGCAGCTTCGCCCCGCTCCGGCACGATCGGCCGACGGTGGGCCCAGCCCGGCTCACCTCGCGCTGGTCGCGCGAGATCGGGCGGAACCGGAGCGGTTCCCGTGTTCGCTGTGTTTCGCTCGACGGAGGAGGAGCCCGACTTTGCCCCTGCGGCATCGCCACGAGTACGCCGCAGACTTTCCTCGTGGCCTCCCGGCTGGCGCTTGAAAACCGCCCAGGAGTTCCCCAACCCGGAAGGGCGGGTGCGCACCGCGCCCGGCCCAGATCCGTCAGATTCGAGCCGGTCGATCCTTAAGGGGCGTAACACGCCGGTTCCTCTCGTACTCCTCTCCATCCCGCTTGCCGGACCCGCGCCATCTGACGGTGCTGGCGCGTCCCGGCTTTGTCAGGGCCGCTTGCCACCCTCACCGGCACCTCCCGGCTTGGGCTACCCTCAGCTCCACCATCCCTGCTGCGACAGGACGGCGGTGAAGGTCTCTCACCTCCACTCGAAACACAGCGCTTTCCACGGCGCACCCAGGCGTGGATCGAATCGCTGTTCGGCCACGTCAAGGACGAGCATCCACACCTGGACAAGATCACTGATCCGTACGAGCTGGAGGCCGGACTGGACACGATCCGCATGTTCTACAACGAGGTTCGGTTCCACGAGGGCATCGGCTGCGTCACGCCCGACGACGAGCACCACGGCCGCGGTGAGGTGATCCGGGCTGCCCGCCGCGCTGGACTGAAGGCCGCATACGAGGCCCGGGTTGCGACCCGGCGAGAACTACGCCCGGATCCCCTACAACCCCTCCCGCGACTGATGGGTATTTAGAGCCCGATCTGGTGCATCTTCTTCTCTGACACACCTCGGGCCGAGCCTGAGGAGGATCGCGCGTAGTAGGCCCGGAAACGCGGCTTCCATTTCTGCAGTGCGCAGCACGTTGAGAGATTGGCCGCCTTCGCGGTGAGTGGCGATGATGCCCGCTTCGCGGAGGATCTTGAAGTGGTGGCTGAGGGTGCTCTTGGCCACCGGGGTGTCGAATCGGCCGCACGCGATCGCTGCGTCCGACTCACTTAGCTGCCGGACAAGGTGCAGGCGCACCGGGTCCGCAAGGGCATGCAGGACAGCGGTGACCTCCAGGGAGGCAGGGGCCTGAGCCTGCGGGTTCGACGTCATGTTCCTCCTCGCATCCCAGAGTACTCAAGTGTTCGATGATCATCGAACTTGTCTTAGGGTAGTTCCATGACTATCGAACACCGTCAGGTTGTCGTGGTGCTCGCGCTGATCGCGGCCTTCATGGTCTTCGTCGACGGCACGATCGTGAACCTCACCCTCGCCCAACTCGCCTTGCACCTGCACGCCTCCCGCTCCGAGCTGGAATGGGCCGTCAACGCCTACACCCTCTCCTTCGCTGCAGTGATGCTTGGTGCCGGGGCGATCACGGACACGCTCGGCGCAAAGCGGGCCTTCGTGGCAGGCCTGCTGGTCTTCACCGCGTCCTCCGCGGTCTGCGCGGCCGCCGCCTCGATGCTGGTGCTCAACATCGCCCGGCTGGCCCAGGGCGCAGGCTCCGCTCTTCTGCTGCCCAGTGCGCTCGTCCTGGCCACGGCATCCGCGACCGACGAGCAGGCGCGGCACCGGCTCGTCGGCTGGTGGGCCGCCGCCGGGGGCGTCGGGATGGCTGCCGGACCGCTGCTGGGCGGGGCGCTGGTCGCGCTCGCGAACTGGCGGGCCGTGTTCGTCGTAAATGTGGTCACCGGAATCCCCGCCGTAGTCTGGAGCCTGCGCTCGATGCCCGCCCTCGCGCGCCGCAGTCGGCGTCTCGACATCGCCGGCATGGGCACCGCGACTGTACTGATCGGCGGGCTGGTCTTCGCGCTCATCGAAGCCCCCGCGCAGGGCTGGCTTAGCCCCGCGGCCATCACTGCCGCCGCGCTGACTGTCGCCGGGCTCGTTGGCTTCGTCTGGGCCGAACGATCCACCCGGGCGCCTCTCCTGCCGCCAGGCGTCTACTCCGACCGCGGATTCGTCGCCACAGCCGCACAAGGCGCCTTGTTCAACTTCGCCTTTTATGGGCTGCTGTTCGCGATGAGCCTGATGCTCCAGCAAGGCCGCGGACTCAGCGCGCTGGTCAGCGGGCTGCTGTTTCTGCCCCTGACCGGCCTCATCTCGATCGGCAGCATCTGCGCTGCCCCGCTCGCGCAACGCATCGGACGTCCCGCTGTCCTGGGCATCGGCCAGGCCGTCCTGACCACCACACTCCTCGCGGTGGCGTGGGCCAGCACCTCAACCGCGCTCTGGCCACTGGCGCTTGCCCTTGTTCCCGCCGGGTTCAGCTCGGGACTGCTCGTGCCCACCATGACCTCGCAGTCCATCACCGCCGTCGAACCCGCCCTGCACGGGGCAGCGTCCGCGGCGTTCAACACCTCCCGCCAGGTCGGTGCAGCCATCGGCGTCGCCACTTTCGGCCCGCTCCTCGAGGCCACCCACAACCTCAGAGACGGGTTCATCACCTGCGTGGTCGTCAGCGCCGCCGCCACCGCAGTCGCCCTGGTAGTGACCGCACTCGCACGGCCGGCCGCACGCACAGAGAGGCTGAATGCCTGAGTGCCATGTGCAGCCTCGACCCCAGATCCTCCTGACCGCCTGGCCGTTGTGGTCACCGATCAACCTCGCCCAAGATTGCGGGGGTATCACTCTTAGAGTGATACCCCCACGGCCGCCCGGATCAGCTGGTCGGCGGTGCCTGGCGGACCTCGTCGACGGGGGCGCCGGCCAGATCGTGCCGTCTGCCCGCGTTCAGATGTGCCCGGCCAGTGGTCCTTCTTGAGGGCAGGTGGTTTCTTCCGGCGGCAGAATTCCGGTGATCAGGTAGTCCTGAAGGCGGTCGCGGATACAGGTGGATGAGAGGTAGTTGACGTGGGTGTCGCCGGCGTAGGTGAGGAGGCGACTGCCGGGCAGGCGTTGGTGTAGCCACTTCTGCTGCTGGGGGGCGGCGAATGCGCTGTGGAGGCTGCTGATGATCAGCGCGGGTGGTGTGCGCGGTCCGAATGGTAGCGGGTGCTGGCGCGCGGCTGTCGGCAGTGGCCAGCCGGCGCAGCCGCTGAGGGCCTCCCAGGCTGGTGAGGCGCCGTGGGTGTCGGGCGCCGTCCGGGTCAGGCTGCGGCTCCACGCCTGGAACTGGCCGAGGGAGACCGGCCGGGCCGGCAGGTCGTCGCAGGAGGTGATCCGGTACGGCTCGGCGCTGCCGGTCCAGCCGATCGAGTTGACCCATTCGATCTCGAAGTAGGGCAGCCCGCCGCCGGTCTTGGGGGCCTGCCGTGCCTGCTCTATCGCCGCGGCGAGGGCGCCGAAGCCGGTGAGGGCTTCGGGACCTGAGCCCTGGAGCACCAGGTCGCCGAGTTGCAAGATCTCATCGGTGACCATCTGGATCTCGTCGCCGGTCATGGCGAAGCCGAGGCTTGTCGGGATCGGGTGGCGGTCGGCGTAGGCCACGAGTTGGTCGTAGGCCGCTGGGATGTCGGTGCCGTGCAGCACGCAGGAGGCGGTTTTGTCGCACCATCGGACAAAGCGATCGAACTCGTCCTGGACGGCGGCCGCGTCGCTGGCCAGGTACGCCCAGGTTGACCGGTCAGGGTCGGCTGGCTGGTCGAGGGCGATCGCGCGGACGTGTTGCGGGTAGCGGCTCAGGTAGGCCAGAGCGACCTGGTTTCCTGAGGTCCATGCGTACAAGCTGATCGACGGTTCGCCCAGCGCCCGCCGGACCGCTTCTAGGTCACGCGCCTGGCTGGCGGAATCCATATGCTCCACAAGGCCGCCGGTGCGGGTGGAGCAGTTGTGCGCGAACGCGCGGTTGTGGGCGATCAGCGCCTGGTAGCCGTCGTCGGTGGTGGGGAAGTAGGACGAGCCGGGCGCGTGTGGTGGCAGGTCGCACCGCAGGGGCGTGCTGCGTGTGGGCAGGGCAATGGGGGTGTTGTTCGGGTGTGTACCGCCGCCTCGCGGGTCGACGCCGACGATGTCGAAGCGGTTGATCAGTTCCGCCGGGAATTTCCCTTGCCCGATGCGGTCTGCGACGAACTGTTCGGAGGAGACGCCTGTGCCGTTGAGGAAGACGAGCGTGCCGATGCGCCGCGCGGGTGTCGATGCGCGATGAAGGGCGAACGCCAGGGTGATGTGGGGTCCGTCTGGGTGAGCCCAGTCGAGCGGAACTGGGATGCTGGCGCATTCGGCGGCGTTTCCGCAGGGCAGCAGGGTCAAGGGCGGGATGGCGGTGGAGGCGGCAGGAGGGGCGACCGCGCTCATGGCGAGCACGAGCACGCAGGCCAGCACAACCCGCCATCCTGGCAGACCGCCCGCTCGTGCCTGCGCCGGCTCTCTGCCAGCGCGGGACCGAGCCTTGATCATCTCGTACACCATTGCCTCCTGTACAAGCCTCGTCACGATAGGGCACAGCCTCATGACGACCGGGATGAAGATGAGTTGCCACTGTCTGTCCGGGCTCCCGCCGTCCGGGTGGTCGCCTGGCGCACCGCGCGCCAGAGCGGCTTGGCCAGTTCGCCGAGGTACCCGACGGCGATGACCACCTCGGCCACCGGCAGTGCGCGGCCCAGCGGATGCAGCGCCCCGCCCAACGGCCCCTCGGTGGCGCCCCCGCCCTGAAGCGGCCGGTCCGGCAGGAAGATCAGACCCATCAGCGCCACCGCGACCGCGCACAGAACGAACGCGATCGCGCCGGCCAGCATGGGACGCAGCAGACGCCGATACACCGGTGGCGTGCCGGCCAGCCGCCACGCACACCCCGATCCCCCGACGACCGTGAAGGCGAGCCAGCCGTAGTTGGCTGTGCTGAACCCGTAGATGCCCGAGTAGTGGCCGCGGACCAGTCCGAGCGGGACGGCCACGAGCAGCCACGCGATCACTGAGGCCCGCCACGGCCAGCGGCGGACAACCCAGCGCAGCCCGACTCCGGTCTTCCCTTTCGACCGCATTGACTGGGACACGACGACTCCTTTCCGGCACATGATCAGGACGCGACAGCGGTCCAGATACGTAGACACTCTACATGTAGGCTGCCTACACCTTGCCATCCCTTTCGCCCATGACGGGGGGAGGGGTCGCGCGCTCTCTGTCGCACTGTCCCGTTTCGGTCCGGGCATCGAGGGATGAGTCCGGCACTGATAACTCCACAGGGCGCCGTTTGCCCAGGTCGGAACTGGCAGCCTGAGAACAGGCTTTATGTCAACCCTCCCAGGAACCCCCGTCCCCAACCGCGTGTGTGCCTGGGACATCACCCGGACGTCACCAAGCTCCGCGGTCCTGACAAGGGCGTCTGGTATTGCCTTTACACGATCATCGACATCTACAGCCGCTACGTCGTCGGCTGGATGGTCGCCTCCCGCGAGTCCGCCGACCTGGCCAAACACCTCATCCAGCAGACCGCCGGGAACCACAACATCGACGAGGGCACCCTGATCCTGCACGCCGACCGCGGTTCCTCGATGAAGTCCAAGACCGTCGCCGAGTTTCTCATCGACCTGGGCGTGGCCAAGTCCCACTCCCGGCCCAAGACCTCCAACGACAACCCGGACGTGGAGGCGAGCTACAAGACCCTCAAGTACTGCCCCAACTTCCCCCGCCAGTTCGGCTCCGTCGAGGAGCCCCGACTGTTCTGCCAGGAGTTCTACGCCTGGTACAACCACGAGCACTAGCACTCCGGGATCGGCTATCACCACCCGGTCGACGTGCACTACGGCCGCGCTGCCGCCGTCCGCGATCGGCGGGCCGCCATCCTGGCCGCCGCTCAAGCCGCTCACCCTGAACGTTTCGCCACCGGCGGCACCCCCACCCCGCCCGATCTGCCCGGTCCCGCGTGGATCAACAAGCCCAAGAACGAGGACCAGAAGGACACCACAGAGAAGCCGACACAGAATTAGTCCAACTCAACTGCCTTGATCAAATTGACAGGTTCCGCTCGGTAAGCCGGGCCATCCCTGGGGTCAACCCAGTGTGCCAGTGATACCTGCCTTTTTGATCATTCGGCCCCAGCGGGCAGAACGATTGAACGCTTGAGCGATTACCCTTCCAGAGGGAAGGCTTCCATCCTGGGCGCAGTTCGCCTGTGCCCACCGCCATGCGCTGCATCGAAGATCCCGAACACGCTCCCGCACCGATCTATCGGGCCCGTCCTCTGATGGCGGGGGCTCATGTTCAGAAGTCGTTGCATGATGGACTTCAGAGACTCTCTTACCTGTCGATGACTGGACCTCGCGAGTCTGCCTGATTAGGCCCATGAGGGTCTCGTAAGCGCCGATCAAGGCGAATGAGGGCCACGCGGCGACGATACGGGCGATCAACGAAGGATCGGCGACTGCCACGTTCGCGCCCAGGCTCGCCAGGCTGCCGACGATCAGGAGAGTCCAGGCGAGGGGGCTCCCACGCCGGCCATGCCGACTCGCATAGAGAATCGACATAGATGATGCGATGATCATCCCGTCTACGCTCAGCGGCACCAGTGCCGCTGCCCAAGGATCTTCGCCATGCCGTATAGCCAACTCGTGCATATGCCCGTAACTGACGACCGCGGCGATCCCGGCGAGGAGCGCCACCGCCGCTGTGGTGGTCCAGCGGATGACCCTGTCTGGCCTCGGGGCCTTTCCTGCTCGACCTGACGTACCGTCCTTCAAGAGACTCAGCCCTCCTTGTCACGGTTGGGATCAAGGTCTGTCCGGGTGTGCCCGCACTCGGACAGACCGCTTGCTCATCGAGCAGAGCGATTGCGAATTTTGGAGAACGCGTCCAGGGCCGTCTCATCGGCCGTGTCCAGCGTGTGCAGGTACTTCTCCGTCGTCGCTATCGACGCGTGGCCAAGCCGCTCCTTCACCACCTGTAGATCAGCGCCGCCTGCGAGCAGCCACGAGGCGTGCGCGTGGCGCAGGTCATTGATACGGACGTGCATGCCGAGTTCGGCCTTCTCCAAAGCGGGCTTCCACACCTGGCGGCGGAACCAATCGGCGGAGATGTGGCCGTCAGTTTCGCGAGTGCGCGGAGTTCGAGGCGCATCCCGCCCGGTGGAACGGCGTCCAGCACGATAGATGGCAAAGGCCGCGCGACAGTGTTCGCAGCGACACTTGCCAGCCGTGTAGGCACTGAGTGTGCCGTGACGATAACGACGGCCTTTCTCATTGGCCTCGGTGAGACCCAGCTTGGAGGGGTCCGGCGCGAGACGGAGCTTCGGCTTGTTCTGCCCTTCCTGCCGCCAGATGAAAAGCAGGTCATCGGCCTTGAGCTTCTCCGTCACGATGTGGTCCTGAATCTTGGCCACTATCTGGGCAGAGAGCTTGAAGCGGCGGAACTCCTTGTCCTTCGGGTACTCCTTGACCAAGAACCGGCCACCCTCCGGATGGAATTTCGGGTTCACCTCGACCACGGCGCGCGACACGGTGAGGATTCGCGATCTGGTGCTCAAATCCTTGACCCGCAGCTCGGTCAGTTCGCCCCAGCGCAGCCCAGTCTCGATGCCGGTCTCAACCAGCAGCTGCGATTCGATGTCCGGCAGTTCCGCGTAGAGCACGTCGAACTGCTCGGGAGTGATGATCACACGCGGCTTCTGTGGGACCGTGGGGACCTTCACACCGCGGCAGGGATGAATGTAGGTCACCTGGTCGTTGAGCGCCGTGGTGAAGATGGCGCTCAGCAGCACCTTGGCGTACTTGATCGTCGCTGGGCTGACGCCGTTCTTCTTCAAGGTCGCAACCCATTCCCGTACGTGCTCGGGAAGGATGTCGATCATCCGCATCTCACCGAACTCAGGGATCAGGTGTCGGTGGATGACATACGTGTAGCTCTGCCGAGTGGTCGCCTCGATCTCGTGGTTCGGCAGCCAGGTCTCCAGCACGTAGCGCTTGAACGTCTGTCGTCCGCGCCGCGGATCACCGAGCCGCCCTTCCGCGACCTTGGCCTCAGCGTCCTGCCATGCCTTGTTGGCGGCCTTCTTGTTGGCGAAGGTGCCTGCCGACTTCTCCAGTCCCTTCATGTCCCAGTAGTAGGCGGTGTAGCGAACCTTCCCGTCCTTGCCGGGCCGCTTCCGCGAGTACCCCATGCCTTAGGATCACCTCCATGATCGTTTGACCGTCATTTGACCGTGGTACTCGCCGTCACCGTTGGGAACTGATAGTCAGCGATGGGTACGTCAAAAGCCTGGTCTACCTGCGATTTTACGGAGGATTACCGAGATGGCCAGAGGCTTGGATGAACGCCCCATGCCCGTTCGGGACGAAGAGGTCGTGGGTTCAAATCCCGCCACCCCGACAGGTTTCCCGAGGTGAGGGCCTGGTTCTCAGGATTGAGAGCCGGGCCCTTGATCATTTGACCGTCATTTGACTGTCCGTCCGAACGCCCCCAGAGGTCATTCACGCCGTAGTCGGCGGATTGACTCGGTGTGCTCCGGCATCGGCCGCGTCCGGGGACAGTCCGAACTCGCGGCGTACCCCGGCGGTGTCCTCCAGAATGCGCCACCGGCTCAAAGCCCCGTCGCTGACCTCGGCCACCCAGATGACCAGCAGCCGGGACTCCTCGTCATCAGGCAGCGCCAGATGGGAGCCCGTTGTATGCCCGAGCACCGCGACCTGGCCGTTCCGCTCGGCAATCTGGTGCGGGTAGATCACGTACTCCGGGAAGGATGTGGCGTAGCCTCGCCACGCTGAGGCGTTCGCCTCCTTGCCCACTACCGGTGATTCATCGAGAACCACCAAGTGGTGGTCCTCGGTCATCAGCCCGGTCAACCCGGCAACGTCTCCCCGGTTGATGCAGTCGATGAATCCCACGACTGCGGCGACCGGCGGCATCGGCTTTCTGGCCACGTGCCTATTGTGCGGGATGAACGGGGGTCAGTCCCAGGTTGGGGACATTCTCTCCCGGCGCGGGCGGTCACCGAGGTCACCGGGCACCTCCTGCGCCTGCGCGACCGGTGACCCGTCCTAGGTGGCCGTTGCATCACCGCTACGCGGCCAAAATGGCATCATGGATGATTTTCGCCTGTCCCTGCTGCCGGTCCACACCGAGCCGGCCGTGCTCACCCGGTTGTCCGACCTGGTCAACGAGGTCTACGCCGAGGCGGAGAAAGGATTGTGGCAGGACGGCGCGACCCGTACGAGCACCGCCGAGGTGGCCGAGATGACCGGGGCCGGGCAGATGGCGGTCGCCTGGCTGGGGCGGCACATCGTGGGCTGCGTTCGCGTCCGTCCTCTCGACGACGGTACGGCCGAGTTCGGCATGCTCGCCGCCGATCCAGCCCATCGCGGCCGTGGCATCGGCCGTGATCTGGTCGCCTTCGCCGAACGACACGCCCTCGACAGCGGACGCCCGGTCATGCGGCTGGAGATCCTGACGCCTCGATCCTGGACGCATCCGTCGAAGGAGTTCCTGGCCGGCTGGTACGCCCGTCTGGGCTACCAAAGGACCGGCGTCAACGCTGTCGAGGAGTCCTATCCGGGGCTGGCTCCGCTGCTGGCCACGCCGTGCGACCTGGTGGCCTACCGCAAGCACCTCTAAGACGGCATTGGACATTTCATCTAAGTCATATACGTTATGTCCAGACGGTCTACTGCCTGGAGGAGCGATGTCCCGGGAAGCACCTCATGCAGCGTGAGCAGGATGCGATCATCGCCGCGCTCGCCCCGGTCATCGATGGGATCGTGGCGACCCTGGGCTCGTTCTGCGAGGTCGTCGTGCACGACTTCCGCCGCCCGGAGAGCTCCGTGGTCGCCATCGCCGGCTCGGTCACCGGGCGCAGCGTCGGCGGGGCGATGAGCGAGATCGGCATGGGCATCCTCGCCCGCGGCGACCAGGCGGGCGACGAGCTCAACTACGTCACCCGCACCCAGGACGGCAAACTCGTCAAGTCATCCACGATGGTCCTGCGCGACAGCACCGGAACCGTGTTCGGGGCGCTGTGCGTCAACCTCGACATCACCGCGGTCACCCAGGCCCACGCGCTGATCGGCGAGCTGGCGGGGCTCGCCGCCCCCGCTCCCGTGCCGACCACGACCTTCGGTGACGACATCGATTCCGTTGTGGCCGCCATCGTGGACGCGTACCAGCTCGAACAGCACAGGCCCTGGGCCGAGCTCGGCCGGGAGGAGCGGCTGGAGCTGTTCAGGAGCCTGGACGAGCGCGGCGTGTTCGCCGTGCGCCGGGCGGTCCCCCAGGTGGCGGCCCGGCTCGGCATCTCCCGCGCCTCCGCCTACAACTACCTCTCCCAGGCCCGCATCGACACCTCGCAGGAGCACCAAGCATGACGAACGCACTCCCGGTCACCCTCGACGACGTCCACGACGCCGCGGCCCGGCTCAAGGGCGTGGCTCACCGTACGCCTGTCCTTCGCTCGCGCACTCTGGACGCTCTCGTCGGCGCGCAGGTGTTCCTCAAGTGCGAGAACTTCCAGCGCATCGGCGCGTTCAAGTTCCGCGGCGCCTACAACGCGGTCTCCCGGCTGTCGCCCGCCCAGCTGGAGAGAGGCATCGCGGCCTACTCCTCCGGCAACCACGCCCAGGCCGTCGCCCTCGCCGCCCGCGAGCTGGGCAGCACCGCGGTGATCGTCATGCCCGCGGACACCCCGCGGTCCAAGATCGAGGCCACCGCGGGCTACGGCGCCGAGATCGTCACCTACGACCGCTACACCGGCGACCGGGTGGCCATCGGCGAGGCCCTGGCCGCCGACCGGGGTCTCGCGCTGATCCCTCCGTACGAGCACCCGCACGTCATCGCCGGGCAGGGCACCGCCACGCTGGAGCTCATCGAGGAGGTGGGCGACCTCGACGGGGTGCTCGTACCGGTCGGCGGCGGTGGGCTCATCGCGGGCAGCGCCACGGCGGCCAAGGGCCTGCGACCCGGCATGCGGGTGATCGGCGTGGAGCCGGAGGCGGGGGACGACACCAAACGGTCGCTGAGCGCGGGGAAGCGCGTGTCCATCCCCGTCCCCCGTACGATCGCCGACGGCCAGGCCGCCGACATCCCCGGCGAACTCACCTTCTCCATCAACAAGCACCTCGTCGACGACATCGTCCTGGTCTCCGACGACGACATCCGCGCGGCGATGCGACTGGCCTTCGAACGACTGAAGATCGTCATGGAGCCCAGCGGCGCCACCCCGCTGGCCGCCCTGCTCGCCGGGCGGCTGGAACGCGTCCCGCCGCGGATCGGCCTGATCGTCTCCGGCGGCAACGTCGACGCCCGCCGCTTCGCCGAGCTGTGCGCGGGAGCACCTCCCGCGTAACCGGGCGGCGCGCTGGCGGCCAGGCGCGTGAGGCGGTGCGAACCCCTCCCGCATCCCAAATCTCGACCCCCAAGGTTCATGCGTCCTTAAGCACTGCCGGGCTTGACGTATAAATGTCAAGATCTAAGCTGATCTCGATAAAGTCGCGCATCTCAAGGGTCAGGAGATTTAATGCGGCCTGTGTTATCCGGGGCAGCGCCGGTCGAGGGCCGGAGTCGACGTCGGTTCGGAAAGTTGTCGTTCGTCATTCGCGCATTTGTCGCCGCCATCGCCCTGCTCGTCGTTTTCCCTGGTGTCGCCTTCGCGGATCCGCCGCCCGCCCTCGACTGGGCGGCTCCGTGGCCCGACCGCATATACGAGCCGGGTTTCGACTACGACGGCGACGGCTGCTACCCCACTCCGGCCATCGGGCGTGACGGAACGATCGCCCCGGGCCTGGCTCTGGGCGGCGCCGAGAACGGCCACTGCCGCGACTCGTGGGATCTCGACAACACCAACGCCTACTCGCGCGTCAAGTGCAACAACGGCTGGTGCGCGTACATGTACGCGCTCTATTTCGAGAAGGACCAGGCGGCACTTGGGCCCGGTAGCGCCGGCCACCGGCACGACTGGGAGCACGTCGTGGTGTGGGTGCAGGGCGAGTGGGGAATGTACGTTTCGACGTCCGCGCACGGCAATTACACGACCCGCCACCGAAATGACGTGCCCTGGGACGAAACCGGGAAACACCCGCTGGTCGTTTACCACAAGGACGGCATCAGTACGCACTGTTTCCGGCACGCGAATTTCGGCGAGCAGCCGGAGAACCACAAGGGCTGGTGGCAGTGGCCGCCGTTGATCGGCTGGGACAACTACCCATCCGGCTTCCGCGACCGCCTGGTCGACCACGATTTCGGCAGCGCCCATTTCGGGATCAAGGACGGCTCGTTCGAGGGGGAGCTGGCTAAGGCCAAACCGGCCGGGATCCCGTTCGATCCCTACGCTTGAGCCGCCGACACGGCGGCGGGCTCGGCGAGCGGAGTGAACAGCTCGCCGAGCCTGGCCACCTGCTTGGGGATGATCCAGTAGTAGACCCAGGTGCCGCGCCGCTCGCTGTCGATCAGCCCGGCCGTGCGCAGCACCTTCAGGTGGTGGGAGATGGTGGGGGCGGTCAGGTCGAAGGCGTCGGTCAGGTCGCACACGCACGCCTCGCCGCCGGGATGCGAGCCGATCATCGACAGCAGGCGCAGCCGTACGGGGTCGGCGACCGCCTTGAGCAGGGTCGCGAGGTCGGCGGCGGCGCTCTCCGAGAGTGGCTCACGTGCGATCGGGGCGCAGCATGGTCCTGCGGTGACGGCCACGACGGGTACCTCCTGCTTCGACGCCTGTCTAAATGATAGGCGATGGCAGGCGACGGTGCCGCACCTGCTCGGTGCGCAGCTGCGGCAGGACATCGAAGCCGACCCGAACAGCGCGATCAGCCGCAGCAGCTGCCGGAGGCGGAGACGGTGGCCAGCGGCAGGGCGAGCAGGCCGCCGCTGATGCCGGTGGCCAGGCCGACCCGCTGCTCCTGGGCCTCGGCCAGCGACGAGGAGCACACGCCGGTCTCCGGCAGGTCGAGATGGACCTCGCGGGCCGCCTCCCAGTCCCCGGCCAGCGCGGCCACGATCGAGCGGGCCTGCTCGTAGCCGGTGGCCAGGAGGAACGTCGGGGCGCGGCCGTAACTCTTGACGCCGATCGCGTAGTAACCGGGCTCGGGGTGGGCCAGTTCGTCCACGCCATGAGCCGGTACGGTGCCGCAGGAGTGCTGGTTCGGGTCGATCAGCGGGGCCAGCGCACGGGTGGAGCCGAGGATCGGGTCCAGGTCGAGCCGCAGCTCGCTGGCGATGGAGTGGTCGGGCCGATAGCCGGTCGCGGATACGATCCGGTCCACGGTGATCGACTGCTCGACGCCGGACGGGTCGCGGCTGACCACCTCCACACCGTCAGGGGTGGCGTTCACGCGGTGGGTGAAGAAGCCGGTCAGGAGCTGAACGCGGCCGGACTCCACGAGGGCGTGCAGGCGGGTGCCGAGCGCGCCGCGGGCCGGGAGGGCGTCGGCGTCGCCGCCGCCGTAGCTGCGACCGGCGTCGCCCGCGCGGATCGCCCAGGTGATCGGGGTGTTCTCCAGCTGGGCCAGAGCGAGCAAGGTGGTGGCGGCCGAGTGGCCCGCGCCGACCACCAGAACGCGCTTGCCCTCGTAGCGGTCACGGTCGCCGCCGAGGACGTCGGGGAGGGCATGGTCGGCGACCGCCTGCTCGCCGTGGGCGGGCAGACCGCTCGCGCCGAGCACGTTCGGGCTGAGGTAGGTGCCTGACGCGTCGATGACCGCGCGGGCCCGCAGTTCCCGGCCATCGTGGAGGCGGATCAGGAACGGCGCCTGCTCACGGCCGTTCGTACGCACACGGTCGTAGCCGAGCCTGCTGATCGCCGTCACCCTGGCATCGGTACGCAGCCGCTCGCCCAGGCGCTTGGCCAGCGGCGCGAGGTAGTCGTCGATGAGCTCGGCGCCGGTGGGCAGCCAGTCGGGGTCGGGCGCGGTCCAGCCGTCGGCCTCGAGCAGGCGGCGGGCGGCGGCGTCGAGGTTGTACTTCCACGGGCTGAACACCCGGACGTGGCCCCACTGGGCGATCGACGCGCCGGCCTGCTGCCCGGCCTCCAGGACGAGGAAGTCGAGGCCGCGTTCGGCCAGGTGCGCGGCGGCGGCCAGGCCGACCGGTCCCGCGCCGATCACCACGACCGGAAGGCCGGCCGGGTTGGACTGGGTGGTGAACTGCTCGATCTCGATCACGGCTGGACTCCTGAATAGAAGTTCATCTAATTAGGGCCGAGTCTGCATGAAGACTTAGATGATTGTCAAATCAGAGAGTGACGTACGCCACAGCGTGGAAGGCGCGGACGCGGTCGTGCTCGGCGACATCGGGCAAACTGTCAGGTCAACCGGCCAGTTGCGGTAGCCGGTTCGTGAACGGCGAGTGGCGCCATCGTGAAGCGCCCTCAGCTGCATGGAACACGTTCAAGTCCGCGTTTAGCGACTGTCAACCGATCGCTCTATGCTCCCGCTCATGACTTTTCGGCCCTTTGCACCAGACTCCCCGAGTCAAGAGATCCACGAACCACCGGCGCCCGTAACAGAACAACCCCAGAAAGAGGAGGAGGAGCGGGCGAGCGTACTCGACCTGCTGGAAAAGGTCGGGTCGATCGTCGTCCCGCTCGGCGTGACGTTGTACGCGCTGCTCTACATGGGCTACCAGGGCATGTACGCGATCTTCGGCATCACCCCCGAGCAGGCGGGCATCGACCAGTCCGTGTTGCTCGGCCGGCTGCTGGGCACGATTCTGCCCATGCTGATCCTGGGCGCGATCGCCATCGGCATCCTCGTCAGCCTGGGCTGGCTGCTCAACGTGATCACGCGCGGCTTGGTGGGCCGCATGCTGCAACGAACCAGAGAACGACCATGGATCGTCGCCGCGGTCGCCGCCGCCTGGGCCGGTGCGTCCTATCTGGGCTGGTTGTACTTCACGACCGCGCTCGACGCAGCCGATCCCACCGCGGCAGTGACCGTCGACGTCGACGAGGTGCTCATCGCGGTCGGGCTCGGCGTGCTGGCCTACCTCGTGCCCTTCCGGCTGCTGCGGCGCCGGCCGATGGGCAAGGCGGGGCTGAAGGTGCTGGTCGGAGCGCTCACCGGGATCGGGCTCGGCTACATCCTGATGATCCAGATGATCTACGGTTCGATCACGGTGCTGGAGAAGGGGGAGTCCACCGCGCTGCTGGACGCCGTCGGGTTCCAGACGCAGTGGGCCAAGCTCCAGGACAGCAGCGGCAAGCCCCTCTATGACAGCCGCTGGATGATGGTGCTCGGCGAGAACGAGGGCGGGTACGCCATCTACGACTGCGACAAGGCGCAGACGTTCCGCAAGTTCTCCGAGAGCACGATCCTTTCCGAGGTCCAGATGTTTGGCCCCGACCGCGAAAAGGGGTTCACCTGCGGAAGCCTCGCGGAGTAGGACTCACGCGGGCCGCGACGATCACATGCCCATGCTCTGCCTGAGCTCCTCCGGCAGGAATGACGAGCGCGGCCCGCTCAAGGCGGCGTCCATGCGCGCCACCTGGCCCTTCGTGAACATGACCAGCGTCGCGTCGTCGCAGTAGTCCATGAAGTTCATGAACATGTCGCCGTTCGGGGCGTTGCCGCAACTGATCCTGGGGAAGTCGGGGCTGCCGACGTTGTGCCCGCCCTGGTTGGGGGTGTCGTCGACGAAGTCGCTGCCGGAGCAGCCGTCGCCGTCGTCGCCCCAGATGTGCCGCAGGTTGAGCCAGTGGCCGATCTCGTGCGTGGTGGTCCTGCCGCCGTTGTACGGGGCGGCCGCCGTGCCCGTCGTGCCGAAGGCGTCGTGCCGGACGACCACTCCGTCGATCTCGGCGGGACCGCCGGGGAAGGTGGCGTACCCGAGGGCGGGCCGCATCCGGCAGACCCACAGGTTCAGGTAACGATCGGCGGGCCAGGCGTCGGATCCGCCCCGGGAGTCGAACTTGACCGCGTGGTCGTAACCGAACTCCTCGACGTCGGTCTGCCGCCGTACGACCCCGGAGGTGGAGTTTCCTCCGGGATCGACCTCCGCCAGCTTGAACTCCAGTCGCGCGTCGGCGACGAGGTCGTGCCATACCGGTGGCACCTTGGACACGTCGGGGTTGGCCCGCCGGAAGTCCTGGTTGAGGACCTCGATCTGGCTGTCGATCTGTTCCTGGCCGAGGTCCTGTTCAGGGGTGTGATGGACGACGTGCACCACGATCGGGACGGTGATGACCCCCTCCCGGGCGGGGACTCGGGCGGTCATCCTGGCGAACGTGGCGTTTTCTAGAGCGGCCAGCGCCACCACGTACTCGGGGCGAGCGAGCAGTTCGCGGTGGATCGGCATGGTGGCGCAGCGCTCGGGGGAGCCGAGCACGGGGGTTGCCTCCTTCAGGCATCATCGTCGGATTACGTTCTCGACCATCCCTTTACCCACTTTTGTAATCGCTCAATCACATAGAGTGAGTAATGTCAAGGAGCCGCCAGCGGCGCATCCGCTCCGGCAAGTTCGGTTATGGTCTGGTGGTGCCAGTCGCAGGCCCGGCGCTCGGCTGTCGCGCGCAGGCGAGCGATCTGGTGGTAGGTGCGCGCAAGCATCCGATCCCGGGATGCGCTGACTCACCGCATCCGCGAATGTCAAGGTCAGGACTCCTGCGCTTACGTGAGCGTTCATGGCGCGGCCAAGGTGGGAGGGTGTGATCGCGAGGTGCACTCTCCCCGTTCGTGGCTCGTCATGGCCATCACCGGCGCGCTCGTCGCCACGCTCGCCCCCACCGCTCCCGCAGTGGCCGCCCCTTTACCCGCGAAGGTCCCAGCGAAGGTCCCAGCGAAGGTCCCAGCGAAGGTCACTGACCCCGTCACCCATGTCGATCCGCTGATCGGTTCGGCCAACGGCGGCAACACCTATCCCGGTGCCGTCATGCCGTTCGGGATGATCTCGTGGAGCCCCACCAACACGGCCGGCGACCAGACGAACGCCGCCGGCGCCAACGGTTACGCCTACGGCACGCCGCGCGTGCGCGGCTTCGCGCTGACGCACGTCAACGGCGCAGGTTGCCATCCGGGAGCCGCGGGAGACATCCCGATCATGCCGTACGCCGGCGAGGTCGCCTCGTCCCCGACCGCGGACACGACCGACGCGATCTACGCGAGCACCTTCAGCCACGACGAGGAGACCGCCCAGCCCGGCCGGTACGACGTCACGCTCGACTCGGGTGTGCAGGCGGACCTCTCGGTCACCACCCGCGCGGGCGTCGGCGAGTTCGCCTTCCCCAAGGGCTCCAAGGCCAACCTGCTGTTCCGCGTGTCCAACTCGCTCAACGGCAGCGAGGACGCCGAGATCACGATCGACCCCGCCACCCGTACGGTCACCGGCTCGGTGCTGACCGGCGCGTTCTGCGGCCGCCGCGCCAACGGCGGCGTGAACAACCGCAAGAGCTACTACCGGCTGCACTTCGTCGCGTCATTCGACCGCGCCTTCTCCGGCACCGGCACCTGGGTGAACGGCGACCTGCGCCCCGGCACGACCACGGCGAGCGGCGGCGAGGGCTACGCGACGGGCGCGGACCGAGCGGGCCGCGGCTCGGGCGGATACGTCAGCTTCGACACCGCCTCCGACGCCGACGTGCGGATGAAGGTCGGCATCTCCTACACCAGCCTGGCAGCCGCCAGGCAGAACCTGGCCCGCGAGGTGTCGCCGAAGGACGACGTCGAGTCCGTGGCCGCCAAGGCCGGCCGCGCCTGGAACGACCGCCTCCGCTCGATCGAGGTCGCCGGCGGCTCAGCGGACCTGCTCACCACGTTCTACACCGCCCTGTACCACTCCTACCTGCAGCCCAACATCACCAGCGACGTCGCGGGCACCTACCCCGGCAGCGACCGCGAGGTGCACCGGCTACCCCGCGACCAGGGTGCCCAGTACGGCAACTTCTCCGGCTGGGACCAGTACCGCGCCCACACGCAGCTGCTCGCGCTGCTCGAACCGCAGGTCGCGGGCGACTTCGCCCAGTCCTTGTACAACCTCGCCCAGCAGAACGGCGGCGTGTGGGACCGCTGGGTCCACGTCAACGGCCCCACCCACGTGATGACCGGCGACCCGTCGGCTCCCACCCTGGCCGGCTTCTACGCCCTCGGCGTGCGGAACTTCGACGTACGAGGTGCCTTCGACTCCCTGGTCAAGCAGGCGACCGTGCCGCACCCGTCGGGCCTGTCCGACGCGGGCTGCCCGGGACAGTGCGAGGGCCAGCGCCCGAACCTGGCCGAGTACCTGCGGCTCAACTACGCGCCCCAGGACACCTGCCACTGCTGGGGCGGCGCGGCGGAGACGCTGGAGGCCTCGGCCGCCGACTTCGCGCTCGCGGACTGGGCGAACAGGCTCGGCCGCGACGCCGACCGCGACCGGATGATGCCGCGGGCGAGCTGGTGGCGCAACACGTTCAACCCGTCGGCCGGGCCGGAGGGCGGCTACCAGCAGGCGCGCAAGGCCGACGGCAGCTGGTCGTGGCCGTTCTCCACGACCTCCGACGCGGGCTTCGCCCAGGGCACGAGCGCGACGTACACGTGGATGGTGCAGCACGACGTGTCCGGGCTCGCCGCCGCGATGGGCGGCAACCAGCGGGCCGCGGACCGGCTCGACACGTTCTTCCACCGGCCCGACGGCTCGTGGGCGACCGGCGGCGACGGCTTCCGCTACGACCCGACGAACGAGCCCGGCATCCACGTCCCCTGGCTCTACAACGCGCTCGGCAAGCCGTGGAAGACCCAGGAGACCGTACGCGCGATGGCGTCCCTGGTGTACAAGACCGGCCCCGGCGGCCTGCCGGGCAACGACGACCTCGGCACCATGTCCGCCTGGTACGTCTTCGCCGCCCTCGGCATGTACCCCCAGACGCCCAGCCGGGCCGAGATGCTGCTGTCCAGCCCGATGTTCCAGAAGGCGTGGATCAAGCGCGGCAACGGCAAGACCATCACCGTGACCGCCCCGCAGGCCGCCCAGGACGCGATCTACGTACAGGACGTCCGGGTGAACGGCAAGCCCCACACCCGCTCCTGGCTCCCGGAGTCCCTCCTGAACAAGGGCGGCGACATCGCGGTGAACGTAGGCTCCACGGCGAACACGTCCTGGGGCACGGCCGACCTCCCCGTAGACCACGTCCCCACCGCGACGGCCCCGATCCCGAACCTGCCCGCCACGTGCGTCCCGACCGGGTCCGCCTGCGCCCAGAAACTCCAGTACGACGTGGACGGCGTGGCCACCGCGGACGCCAAGTCCCAGGGCAACCTGGACGGTAAGGGCTGGAGCTTCCCCGCCGAGCAGCTTCCCGCCCCCGGGCCGCGCGGCGACCACCTGATCCCCGAGACCAAGGGCACCGCGGGGAACTTCCACAGCCTCAGGGGCCAGCGCACCTACCTCACGCCCGGCAAATACCAGGCGCTCGACCTGCTCGTCACGGCCGTGAACGGCGACCAGCAGACCGAGCTCACGATCACCTACACCGACGGCACGACCTCGACCGCCCCCTTGAAGGCGACCGACTGGGCGAGCGCCTCCCCCCACTTCGGCGAGGAGCCCGCCATCACCGCCGACACCCGCTACAACGTCAACAACACCGCGGACGGCCGCAAGGTGACCATCTGGCACGTGACGGTCCCCGCCGACCCGGCCCGCGAGGCGTCCTCATTCACCAGCCCGCCCACCCCCAACCTCAAGATCTTCGCCCTCAGCGCCCGCCCGTGACCGCCTGACCAGCTCGCGGACCAGCCCGGCGACCTCGTCCGGCGTGAACTCCATGGCGTTCTCCCCGACCGTGACCTCGAAGCTCGAGCGTCGCGGATCGGGGGCGGAGCGCACGCGCGGGAACAGCTGGATCCCCTGGTCCGCGAGCATCGCGGCCCCGGCCGCCGCGACGGCCGCGCGCCCGGCCGGCAGGTGCACGTGGAACATGGGCGTCTGCGGCGGGTCCGGGTACGCGTACGCGAGGCCGTCCGCGTTGATCGCGGCCGCGATCGCGATGGCGTGCTCTCTGAAGTCCGCCATGCGCGGCAGCAGCGTGTCGAGCCCGGCCAGCGCGGCCAGCGCCTGCGGCCAGGGCTCGAGCGCGCGCCCGCCGAGCCGGGCCAGCCACACGCCCGCCTCGGCGACCGTCTCGGCGTCGCCCAGCAGGACGCCGCCGGACAGTCCTTGGAGCGCCTTGTAGAGCGAGACGTACACCGAGTCGAACAGCCCGGCGATCTCGTGGAAGGGCCGCCGGTAGTACGTCTGCGCCTCCCACAACCTGGCCCCGTCCAGGTGGGCGGCGGCTCCCCGGTCCCGCGCGAGGTCGATCTGGGCGCGCAGGTCGTCCCACTCGGGCAGCAGGCCGCCGAGGTCGCGCTGCGGCAACTCCCAGACCACGGCGGCCAGGGGCTCCGCGATCGCTTCGAGGTCGGCCCTGGTCATCAGCTCGTTGCGGTCGCCGGCCCGGTGCAGGCGCAGGCCGTGCACCACGGCGTACCCCTGCTCCTCCCACACGTCCAGGTGGGTCTGCGGGTGCGCGGCGAAGGCCGACCGGGCCCGGCGCGCGGCGTGCACGCGCAGCGCGACCTGCTGCGCCATCGTCCCCGTGGGGAACAGCAGCGCGGCCTCCTTGCCCAGCAGCTCCGCCAGCCGCCGTTCGAGCGCCGCCTGCGGCGCGCCGGGCAGCGTGTCGTCGTCCACCAGCTCCGCCATCCGGCGCAGCACATCGGCGGGTTTGCGCCGGATCGGCGCGTGCAGGAACAACGATCGTGGTACCTCGGGAAGGTTCATGGGTTCCTTACGTCATCACGGGACTTGGCAGAAAATACAGTGCGATGTCGGTACGGCTGAAGTAGCGTCGGCGCACATGAGTCTCCCGCGGGTACGCCCTCCCTTCGTGGCAGACGAGCGCGTCCAGCTCGTCGGCTGGCTCGACATGCAGCGCGCGATCGCCCAGTGGAAGTGCGAGGGGTTGCCGGAGGAGGACGCGCACCGCCCCGTCCTGCCCACCTCGCCTCTCATGACCGTGGCCGGGCTGATCTCCCACCTGCGCTGGACCGAGCACTGCTGGTTCGAGGTCCTCTTCCTGGGCCGCCCCTCCGGCGACAACCCGCAGTTCGACGAGGGCGTGGAGGACAAGGAGATGAGGGTCGAGGGTGTCCCGCTCGCGCGCCTCCTCGACGAGTACGAGCAGCAGTGCGCGATCTCGAACGAGATCGTCGCCGCCCATTCGCTGGACGACGTGGGCAAGCACCCCGGCTACCGCTCGGCCGGCGCCACCCTGCGCTGGATGTTGATCCACATGGTCGAGGAGACCGCCAGGCACGCCGGCCACCTGGACACCGTCAGAGAGCTGCTCGACGGCGAGAAGGGTTACTACTAAAGGCCGAGCACCTGCGCGGGATCGGCGATGAGCCGCTGGATGATCAGCCCCGCCGCCCCCAGCACGGCCGCGTCCGCGCCGATCCCCGACACCACGAGTGCCGGGGGCGTGCCGCGCATGTGCGCCAGCCGGACTCCCAGGCCCTCCGCGACCGGCCCTTCCAGCCACCGGAACAGCGGCGCGTAGATCCCGCCGAGCACGATCCTGCCGGGGTCCATCAGGTGCACGGCCGAGGTGAGCGCGACCCCGAGCGCGTGCCCGGCCCGCTCGCACGCCGCCACCGCCCGCCGGTCCCCCGACTCCAGCCGCGCCACCAGCTCGGCCACCGAGCCCAGGTCTCCCAGCAGGGCGTCCTGGCCCGCGTAGACCTCCAGGCAGCCCTGCCCGCCGCACCTGCACGCGGGCCCGTCGGGCACGACGACGACGTGACCCAGCTCGCCCGCCAGCCCGAACGTGCCCCGGAACACCGTCCCGCCCACCACGAGCCCGGCCCCGATGCCGATCTCGCCGGACACGTACAGGAAGTCCGCCGCCCGCGAGCCGAACCACAACTCGCCGAGCGCCGCCAGGTTCGCCTCGTTGTCGATGGCGAACGGCAGGTCGGTCAGGTCCGCGATCCGCACGTCCCGCCAGCCGAGGTGCGGCGCGTTCCGCAACACCCCGCCCTCGACCGTGCCCGGCACGGCGAGGGCCGCGCCGATGATCCGCAGCCCGGCCTCTCCGGCCTCCGCCGTGGTCTCCTTCACGAGGTCGCGCAGCCCCTGCAGGGTGCCGGCCGGGCTGGAGTTGCGGTTGTCGGCCGGTCTCGTACGACGCAGCCGCACCGTACGGGTGAGATCGACGACACAAGCGGCCAGGTAGTCGATGTTGATCTCCAACCCGAGCGTGGCCACCCGATGACCGCTCAGGCTCACCGCCACCCCCGGCCGCCCGCGCTCGCCGCCCCGCACGGCGCCGCTCTCGGTCACCACCCCCGCCTCCAGCAGGTCGGAGACCAGGCTGGACACGGTGGTCTTGGTGAGCCCGGTCATCTCAGCGAGCGCGGCCCTGGTGTTAGGTCCTGATCGGTGGATGGTCCCCAGTACTACGGCCAGGTTACGGGCGCGCATGGAATCATGCCGGACACCCCTTGACGCAACCATGTCCACCTCCTCAGGATTATGTACAGATTATGGACTAAAGGTAGAGGAGCCGCACAGATGACCGCATTCACTCCCACCCCCGACGACCGCTTCACCTTCGGCCTGTGGACCGTCGGCTGGCAGGCCCGCGACCCGTTCGGCGACGCCTCCCGCCCGGCGCTCGACCCGGTGGAGAGCGTGCACCGGCTGTCCGAGCTGGGCGCGTACGGCGTCACGTTCCACGACGACGACCTGCTGGCCGTCGAGCCCGACAGGGACAAGGCCGTCGCGGCGTTCCGGAAGGCCCTGGACGAGACCGGCATGAAGGTGCCGATGGCCACCACGAACCTGTTCACCCACCCGGTGTTCAAGGACGGCGCGTTCACCAGCAACGACCGCGACGTCCGCCGGTACGCCCTGCGCAAGGTGATCCGCAACATCGACCTGGCGGCCTCGCTCGGCGCCACGACCTACGTCTGCTGGGGCGGCCGCGAGGGCGCCGAGTCGGACGCGGCCAAGGACGTCAAGGCGGCCATGGATCGCTACAAGGAGGGCCTCGACCTGCTCTGCTCGTACGTCCTGGAAAAGGGCTACGACCTCCGCTTCGCCATCGAGCCCAAGCCGAACGAGCCCCGCGGCGACATCCTGCTGCCGACCATCGGCCACGCCCTGGCGCTGATCGGCGAGCTGGAGCACCCTGAGATGGTGGGCCTCAACCCCGAGGTCGGCCACGAGCAGATGGCCGGGCTCAACTTCGTGCACGGCATCGCCCAGGCTCTGTGGCACGGCAAGCTCTTCCACATCGACCTCAACGGCCAGCACGGCCCGAAGTACGACCAGGACCTGATCTTCGGCCACGGAGACCTCAAGAGCGCCTTCTTCCTGGTGGACCTGCTGGAGCACGGCGGCTACGACGGCCCGAGGCACTTCGACTACAAGCCGCTGCGCACCGAGGACCCCGAGGACGTGTGGGTGTCGGCCGCGGCGAACATGAGCACGTACCTGATCCTCAAGGAGAAGTCGCGCGCCTTCCGCGCCGACCCCGAGGTCCAGGAGGCCCTGCGCGCCTCCCGCGTGGACGAACTCGCCCAGCCCACCCTCGCCTCCGGCGAGACCTGGACCGACCTGGCCAAGGACGACTTCGACCCCGAGGTGGCGGCCAGGCGCGGCTTCCACTTCACCCACCTCAACCAGCTCGCTCTCGAGCATCTCCTGGGGGTACGCGGATGACGAAACCCATCAGCGTTCAGCTCTACACCGTCAGGGAGCCGCTGGCGGCCGACCGCGACACCGTGCTGAGGCGGATCGCGGAGATCGGCTACCGGTCGGTGGAGCCCTACGACCCCACGACCGATCCCAAGGGCTTCCGCCAGGTCATCGACGACCTGGGGCTGAGCGTGTCGAGTACGCACGCGTACGCGCTGCTCAGCAAGGAGCCCGGGGAGGTCTTCGACGCGATCGCCACGGTCGGTACCGATCTGGTGATCATTCCGGGCGGCATCGCGCACGAGGAGTTCACCACCCGCGACGGCCTCTCGCGCACCGCCGACCTGCTGAACGGCCTGGCCGAGCAGGCCGCCGGGCACGGAATGCGGATCGGATACCACAACCACTGGTGGGAGATCGAGCCGGAGATCGACGGCCGGCACGCCATCGAGGCGCTCGCGGACCTGCTCGCCCCCGGGGTGTTCCTGGAGATAGACACCTACTGGGCGCAGGTGGGCGGCGCCGATGTGCCCGCCCTGCTCGGCCGCCTCGGAGAGCGCGCGCTGGCACTACACGTCAAGGACGGCCCGGTCGTCAAGGGCGAGCCGCACACCGCGGTCGGCAGGGGCGTCATGCCCGTACCCGAGATCCTCGCCGCCGCGCCGGACGCCTGGCGCATCGTCGAGCTCGACGAGTGCGCCACCGACGTCTTCGCCGCTCTCGCGGACAGCCACGCCTACCTCACCTCCTTGGAGAGCTCTTGAGCAACGGCCCCGTCGGCGTCGCCCTGGTCGGCGCCGGAGTGATCAGCGGCCAGTACCTCCGCAACCTCAACGCCTTCCCCGACGTGCGCGTGCTCGGCGTCGCGGACCTCGACGCCGATCGGGCCGCGGCCGTCGCCCGGGAGCACGACGTCCCCGTGTCGGGGACGCTCGGCACGGTGCTCGCGCTGCCCGAGGTCGAGATCGTGGTCAACCTCACGATCCCGGCCGCGCACGCGGCCGTCGCGCTGGAGGCCCTGCGCGCGGGCAAGCATGTGTACGGCGAGAAGCCCCTCGCCATGGACACGGACGAGGCGGCGAAGGTCATGGACGAGGCCGCGAACCTGGGCCTGCGCGTCGGCGGCGCCCCCGACACCTTCCTGGGCGCCGGGCTCCAGTCGACGGCGCACGCCCTGCGCGCCGGCCTCATCGGCGCGCCGGTCGCCGTCACGGCCGCCACGCAGAGCCTCGGCCCGGAGTCCTGGCACCCCAACCCCGAGTTCTTCTACCAGCCCGGCGCAGGTCCCCTGTTCGACCTGGGCCCCTACTACCTGACCGCCCTGGTGTCCCTGCTCGGCCCGGTCACCCAGGTGGCGGCCGACACGCGCAGGGCCCGCGACCAGCGCGTGGTCGGCTCGGGACCGAAGGCGGGCAACGCGTTCCCCGTCGATGTCCCGACCCACGTCAACGCCCTGCTGGACTTCCCCGGCACGGCCACGGCGGCGGCCACGTTCAGCTTCGACTCGCCCGTCAACCGCCGGATGATCGAGATCATCGGCACCGAGGGCGCCCTGTCACTCCCCGACCCCAACACGTTCGAGGGGCCGCTGCTGGCCAGAGGGCTGCACGACAAGGACTGGCGCGAGGTGCCGCTGTCCGGCACGACGGCGGGGCGCGGTATCGGCGTGCTGGACCTGGCCAGGTCGATCCGTGCGGGCACGCCGCACCGCGCCTCGGGCGCGCTGGCGTTCCACGTACTGGAGCTCATGGCCGCCATCTCGGGGTCGGGCGAGCGCTCCGAGTTCCGCCGGATCACGTCCACCACGACCGCGCCGGAGCCGCTCCCAGCGGACTGGGACCCGTACGCGGCCACCCTGTCGTAACGTCGCCGGTGACCATACTCGGTATGGTCACCGCGTAACGCGTTGGCTTGTACCCGGCGGACCCGCCACAATGGCGCGATGGCTGAAAGTGGCGAGACCGACTGGGTCTCCAGGTTCGCGGACGAGGTGATCTCCGAGGCGGAGAGACGCGCCCCGGGCAAAACGATCGTCTGCGCCTCGGGTCTGAGCCCGTCGGGCCCGATCCACCTGGGCAACCTGCGCGAGGTCATGACCCCCCACCTGGTCGCCGACGAGATCCGGCGGCGCGGCCTGGAGTGCGTGCACCTGCTGTCCTGGGACGACTACGACCGTTTTCGTCGGGTTCCCGCCGGTGTCGAGGGCATCGACCCGTCCTGGGCCGAGCACATCGGCAAGCCGCTGACCTCGGTGCCCGCGCCTCCGGGGAGCCCGCACGCCAACTGGGCCGAGCACTTCAAGTCGCCCATGATCGCGGCTCTGGAGGAGCTGGGTGTCGACTATCGCGGCATCAGCCAGACCGGGCAGTACACCTCGGGCGCCTATCGCGAGCAGATCCTGCTGGCGGTGCGCGAGCGGGCCAGGATCGACGCCGTGTTGTCGCGTTACCGGTCCAAGCAGGTGGAGGACTACTTCCCGTACAAGCCTTATTGCGACCTGTGCGAGCGCGACCTGACCACGGTCACCGCGTACGACGACGAGACCACCGAGCTGGCCTACACCTGCGAGTGCGGCTTCGGCGAGACCGTCCGGCTGGCCGAGCACGACCACGGCAAGCTGGTGTGGAAGGTCGACTGGCCGATGCGCTGGGCCCACGAGAGCGTGATCTTCGAGCCGTCCGGGGTCGACCACCACTCTCCCGGCTCCGCGTGGATCGTCGGCGGCCAGATCGTCGGCGAGGTGTTCGGCGGCGAGCAGCCGATCGGCCCCATGTACGCGTTCGTCGGCATCACCGGCATGGCCAAGATGAGCAGCTCCAAGGGCGACGTGCCGACCCCGGCAGACGCCCTGGAGATCATGGAAGCGCCCGTGCTGCGCTGGCTGTACGCCCGCCGCAAGCCCGCCCAGTCCTTCAAGATCGCCTTCGACCAGGAGATCCAGCGGCTCTACGACGAGTGGGACGCCCTCGGCCGAAAGGTCGACGCCGGCCAGGCCCAGCCCGCCGAGCTGGCCGCCTACAACCGCGCGGTGGGCACGGCCGCGGGCCCGCTCGAGGCCACTCCCCACCTCGTCCCCTACCGGACGCTGGCCTCCGTCGTGGACATCACGACCGGGCACGCCGAGCAGACCCTGCGCATCCTGCGCGACCTCGACGGGGTCGGCGACCTCGACGAGGCCCGTCCGCGCCTGGACCGGGCGCAGCGCTGGGTCGACGATCACCTGCCCGCCGACCAGCGCACCCGCGTGCGCGAGACGCCGGACGAGGAGTTGCTCGGCTCGCTCGGCCGGAACGAGCGCGAGTCGTTGCGGCTGCTGGCCGACGGGCTCGGCGACTGGTCGCTCGACGGCCTCACCACGCTGGTCTACGGCGTGCCGAAGGTGCAGGCGGGGCTGGCGGCGGACGCCAAGCCGACGCCCGAGCTGAAGGCGGCGCAGCGGGCCTTCTTCGCCCTGCTCTACCGGCTGCTCGTGGGCCGCGACACCGGTCCCAGGCTGCCCACCCTGCTGATGGCGGTGGGCGCCGACCGGGTCAGGAAGCTCGTCGGCGGGTGAACGGCGTCGTCCTGATCACCGGCATCTCGGCCGCCGGCAAGTCCACCGTGGCCCAGGCGCTGGCCGAGCGGCTGCCGCGGTCGGCCCACGTGCGGGGTGACACGTTCAGGCGCATGGTGGTGGGCGGCCGGGCCGAGATGACCCCGGAGCCCTCGGACGAGGCGATGCGCCAGCTCCACCTGCGTTACCGAATAGCGGCGAACGCGGCGGACCTGTAGTTCAATGCCGGATTCACGGCAATAGTCCAAGACGTCATTCTCGGGCCGGACTTGGAACGGTTTACGAAATTGATTCATTCTCGTCCCCTGTTTGTCATCGTGCTGGCCCCCGACCTCGCCGCGGTGGAGCGCCGCGAGCGGGCGCGGGCCAAGATCGGATACCCCGAGGAGTGGACGATTGCCCAGCTAGGCGAGGCGCTCCGCGGCGAGACCCCGCGCCTCGGGCTGTGGCTCGACACCTCGCGGCAGACCCCGGAGGAGACCGTGGACGAGATCTTTTTCAGGGCCGCGGAGGCCGAGGTCCGATAAAAAGTACCAATGCAAGGCGCTTTCAAGTGGGTTGCATGTGTGCCGGAGGACCTTGATGCCATGAACAAGCAGCCTTTCGCCGCCAGCGTCAGCGTCATCGTGCCCGCGATGAACGAGGCCGCGAACCTTCCTCATGTCTTCGCGACGCTGCCCGACTGGATCGACGAGGTGATCCTGGTCGACGGCAACTCGACCGACGACACCGTCGCCGTCGCGCGCAGGCTGCGCCCCGACCTCCGGGTCGTCGTGCAGACCCGGCGCGGCAAGGGCAACGCGCTCATCGAGGGCTTCGCGGCCGCCCGGGGCGACATCATCGTCATGATCGACGCCGACGGCTCCACCGACGGCAGGGAGATCCGCTCCTTCGTCGCCACGCTCGTCAACGGCGCCGACTTCGCCAAGGGCTCCAGGTACGCCCCTGGTGGCGGCTCGGACGACCTCAGTCCGATCCGCTCGCTCGGCAACAAGTTCCTCACCGGGCTGACGAACCTCCTCTACGGCACCGGCTACACGGACCTGTGCTACGGCTACAACGCCTTCTGGGCCCGCCACCTCGACGCCATGGAGCTCGACTGCGACGGCTTCGAGATCGAGACCCTGATGAACGTCCGGGCCGCGCAGGCCGGCCTCGTCATCCACGAGGTCCCCAGCCACGAGCGCTCCCGAATCCACGGCGAGAGCAACCTGCACGCCGTGCGCGACGGCTGGCGCGTGCTCAAGACGATCATGCGGGAGCGGGCGCGCGGCACCGCCGTGACGGCGCAGGCCCAAGTGGCCCTGGCAAAGTGACATCCTTGGACAATGCGCTACATAGTGATCGGAGCAGGAGCAGTCGGGGGAACCATCGGCGCCCGCCTGCATCAGGGCGGGCACGAGGTCCTTCTCATCGCGAGAGGCGCCCATTACGAGGCGCTCAGACGCGACGGCCTGCGCCTGATCACTCCCGACTCCGCTGAGACCCTGGACATCCCCGCCGCCGACGGTCCCGTGCCGGTGCAAGACGACGACGTGCTCATCCTGGCCACCAAGTCGCAGGACACGATCGCCGCGCTGGCCCCCTGGCCGTCCGACCTGCCCGTGGTGTGCGCCCAGAACGGCGTGGACAACGAGGCCACGGTCCTGCGGCGGTTCGAGCGTGTCTACGGCATGTGCGTGTGGCTGCCCGCCCAGCACTTGGAGCCCGGCGTCGTGGAGGCGCACGGATTCCCCTACTCCGGCATGCTGCACGTCGGCCGCTATCCACAGGGTGTGGACGACCTCGCCGAGCAGATCGTCACCGACCTCGGCAAGCACGGCCTCGTGGCGCGCACCTCGCCCGACGTGATGCGCTGGAAATACGGCAAGCTGATCGGCAACCTGGGCAACGCCGCGGACGCGCTCCTGAGCCGCGGGCCCGGCATGGCGGAGGTGGTCGAGCGCGCCAGGGCCGAGGCCAGGACCGTGCTGCGCGAGGCCGGGATCGACTTCTCCACCCCGGAGGAGGAGCTGGAGACCCGCGGCCATCAGGTGGACGTACGCCCCATCGAAGGCTCCAGGCGCGGCGGCGGATCGTCGTGGCAGAGCCTGGCCAGGAGCAGCGGCTCGATCGAGGCCGACCACCTCAACGGCGAGATCGTGCTGCTCGGCCGGTTGCACGGCGTGCCCACCCCTGTCAACGAGGTGCTGCGGCGCGAGGCCAACAGGTACGCCCGCGAGAAGCTGCCGCCCGGCTCGATGCCGCTGGAGACGCTGCTCGCGCTCATCGACGAGCGTTCCGCAGCCGGATCCCGCTGAACTCCAGCGTGCTCGCCGTCACCTCCTTCCAGAACGGCCACAGGTTGGCCAGCACCCTGAGCTGGATCCCCGCCTCCTCGTGCAACTCGAACAGGTCGCTGACCGGCTCGGGAGGGCCGAGCGGCGACACCGGCACCTTCGCGACCAGGGCGCTCGGCGGATCCCCGATCGGCTCGAAGACGTCGGCCGGCAGGCGGTAGGCGTAGAGCCGCACGTCCATGAGCGCCTTGAGCCAGCCGTACTCGATGGCGTGCACCCGCTCGCCGCAGCCGGAGCCGATGATCCGGGTCATGTCCTCCTCGGTGGTGCGCGGCCCGGCCCAGGCCATCGCCCGCGGGCAGGCGCGCGGGAACCAGTAGTCGGGGCAGCGCTCGTGGCCGACCGCCCACACGTACGGCTCCCTCAGCGCGGACGTCGGCGCGACGTGCGGCACGAACCGCTCGATGGTCGGGTCTTCGGAGAAGTGGAGGACCTGGCCAGGCTCGGGTCTCATGAACGCCATCATGGCGCATACCCCGCCGATCTCCGGGCAGTGAAGAGGCGCTCTTTCGACAAGGGGTGAGTTGGATGATCTTACTGGGACTGGTCCTGATCCTGCTCGCCGGCGGCGCGGCCGCGTTGGTCCTCACCGAGGACAGCGCCAGGTACATCCTGTTCGGGAACACCTTCGAGCTCGACCACGTGCAGATGTTCCTGGCGGGGGCGGTCGCCGCGGCCGTCCTGCTGCTGGGCCTCTGGCTGCTGGGCAAGGGTGCGCGCAGGACGGCCCGGCGCCGCCGCCGGCTACGCGGCGCCAGGGCCGAGACCTCCAGCCGGGCGGCCCGGCCGGAGGGCGAGAAACGCGCCCCCGCTCCAGGCGATCGCCTGGTGGCCGGGAGCTCCGAGGAACCCAGGCAGTAACTGTCAGGTCGCGGGCGCGCTCTGGCGGGAGGGCAGCAGGTTGCCCTCCCGCCAGAGCGCGAACCCGGTGATCACCGCGCCGAGCCCCTCCCAGAGCCCGACGCCGAAGAACTTGCCGGGCGCCGCCCCGGTCAGCACCAGCGTGCTGAAGACCGCGAACGTCAAGAGCCTGAACGGCACGGTCCAGCGGAAGAACGGCGTGTAGTTCGCGGACGCGGCGAACACGTAGTAAACGCCCATGTTCACCGCCGCCATCGACGAAGCGGCCATATAGACCAGCGTGTAGTCACCGGCGGCCCGTACGTCGAGGACCTCGAAACCGAGCATGACCAGCAGGGTGTCGGGCGAGATCAGCCCGAGCAGGCCGAGCGCGAAGGCGAGGAAGCCGAAGACCGCGATGGTCCAGCCGGAAAAAGAACGCGGAAGACGCACAGAAATCCTTCCAAAGGGGGGTGTAATCTGCGAGGCGATCTCATCATGCACCCGGAGGTCGCATGCCCCCCACGCGTGGCCGTCCCATCGCACTGAAACTCCTCATCCTGCTGCTCGTCCCACTGCTCTCCCTGGTGGGCCTGTGGGCGTTCGCGGCTGGTCTGACCGGTGGCGATGGCCTGCGCCTGCTGGCCATCAACGACCTGGCCACCAACCTGGCCACCCCGTCGGAGCAGGTCAACATCCAGCTCCAGAACGAGCGGCTGGCCTCCGTGGAGTTCCTGGTCACCGGCAGAGGCGCCGCCAAGGTGGCCAAGCAGCGCGGCCAGACCGACCGGTCGGTGGCGACGTTCCGCGGTCTCGCCAAGAACCAGCGCGACCTGTCACCCGAGATGACCGCGCAGCTCACCGCGCTGAACGGCAAGATCGACCAGCTCGCGGACGTCCGCCGCGACGTGGACGGCACATCCGTCGCGCCGCTCGACGTGATCGACGGCTACAGCCAGATCGTGGACGCGTCCTTCCGCATGTACGACGCCATGGTCCTGGTGCCCGACATGGCCCTCTACCAGCAGGCCAGGGCGGTGACCATGCTGGGCGAGGCCAAGGACGTGCTGTCCAGGGAACGGGCGCTGATCGCGGTGGTGCTGGCCAAGGGCCGGGTGGAGCCGCGGGAGCGCGAGGCGTTCACGGGCATGGTCGCCACCAGGCGGCTGCTCTACTCCCAGGCGCTGTCGCATCTGGACCGCGAACTGCGGGGGCCGTACGAGGCGCTGGCCGCGTCGCCCGTCTACAAGGAGTTCCTGCAGGCCGAGGACGCCATCAGGGGGCAGGCGGCCACGAACGGCCTGCCCGCCACGGCCGCCACCTGGCCCATCGACGGCCAGAACCTGTGGGCGGCGGTCGAGCGCGACCAGGCCCTGGCCGTGCAGAGCATCGTGCTCAGGGTGACGCCGACGGCCATCGGCATGCTGATCAAGATCGGCGTGGCGGGCGGCGTGGGCCTGATCGCCGTCATCGCCTCGATCATGCTCTCGCTGCGCTTCCGCAAGCGCCTGGTACGTGAGCTGGCCGGACTCCGCGACGCCGCCACGGAGCTGGCGGAGGTGCGGCTGGCCGGGCTGGTCAAGCGGCTGCGCACGAACGTGGACCCGCCCACGCCCGCCGAGGCGGCGCCGGTGGAGGTCAAGGCGCACACCTCCGAGGTACGCGACATCGTCCAGGCGTTCAACGACGTGCAGTCCACGGCCGTCGAGGCCGCGGTGAGCCAGGCCAGGCTGCGGCACGGCGTCAGCCAGGTCTTCGTCAACCTGGCCAGGCGCAACCAGTCGCTGCTGCACCGCCAGCTGCTGCAGCTCGACAGCATGGAGCGGGCCACGGAGGAGCCCGAGACGCTGGCGGACCTGTTCAAGCTGGACCACCTCACCACCCGCATGCGCAGGCACGCCGAGAGCCTCATCATCCTGTCCGACCAGGCTCCCGGGCGCGGCTGGCGCAATCCGGTGCCGATACTCGACGTGATGCGCGCGGCCGTGGCGGAGGTGGAGGAGTACGAGCGGGTGGAGGTGCTGCAGCCGCCGCCGGTCGCGCTCATGGGCGCGGCGGTCACCGACGTGGCCCACCTGATGGCCGAGCTGGTCGAGAACGCCACCCTCTTCTCCCCGCCCCAGACCAGGGTGGACCTGCGCAGCGCGGTCACGCCGCACGGCCTCATGATCGAGATCGAGGACCGCGGGCTCGGCCTGCCGCGCGCCGAGCTGGACGAGCTCAACGAGCGGCTGGCGAAGATGCCGGAGTTCGACCTGGCGCAGAGCGACCGGCTCGGCCTGTTCGTGGTGGGCAGGCTCGCGGCCAGGCACGACATCAAGGTCACCCTGGCGCCCTCCCCGTACGGCGGCCTGACCGCGATGGTCGCCCTGCCCTCGTCCCTCCTGGCCGACCAACCCGTCCTGAGCGGGCGGTAGGCCCTACGGCAGGACCTGGAGCAGCGCCTGCTTCCTGGCCTTGGCGGGCTCGGCGATGCGCTGGAGCTCCTTGCCCGCGCCGTCGAGCACGACCAGCGTGTTGTGCTCGGCGCCGCCGACCCGCACGACCAGGCGGCCGTCGGCCAGGTAGAACGCCCCGAGCAGCCGGCCCTTGACCGCCATGGGCACCCTCTTGCCGGTCACCATGTCCACGACGACCGGCTTGAACCAGGTGGGCCACCCGCCGTCGCCGAGCATGTCACGGTTCTGCGGGAACTCCACGACCGCCTTGCGGCCGTCCGGCGACAGGCTCTGCAGGTGCGTGACGAGCTTGACGCCCTTGGCCCTGACGGCCTTGCCGGTCTGCGTGTCGAGCCGGTAGAGGGCGTCGGCCTCGCCCGTGTAGCCGGCGACGTAGCGGCCGTTCGCCGACCAGGCGAGGTGGCAGACGCCCTCGGAGGTGCCCAGCTTGTGCGGGGAGTCGGTGCCGTCGGCCCGGACGTGCATGATCTTGTTGCCCGCGCCCGCGTACGCCACCCGCGCGGAGTCGGGCGACCAGACCGGGGTGAGGCACGGGGTGCCGCCCTGGAGCGCGCTGACGATCGTGGTGGTCCTGCCGCCCTGCCTGATCTGCAGCCTGCCGTCCGAGGTCACCCAGGCCGCCTTCTTGCCGTCGGGCGAGGCGGAGAACTGCGGTAGGTCTCCGGTCTTGGCCAGTGTGGCCCACTTGCCGTCTTCGTACCGGCTGAGCTGGTTGGCCGCGCTCACATAGACTGCCCCGCCCGAGAGCTCAGGCGTGGTGGCGGCCGACGCGACCGACGGGACCACCAGGACGGCGCCGAGCACGGCGCCGGCGACAACACGAATCTTCATGAGCACCCATGTTGCCCGAGCCACTCAAAGACGCAGGAAAGGCTCGCTGAAGTGAGCAGTGGCGAGAATCGCGCGCTCGGCCCTGAGCGCGGCCAGCACCTCGGCGCGCGTGCGCGCGGCCGCCTCCTGGTCGTCGTCGTAGAGGTAGCGGATGCCGGGATCTTCCAGCTGTACGGGGTGGAGCACAAGGTCGCCGGTCATGGCGACGTCACCGACCCGGACGATCTGGTGGCCCGGCGTGTGCCCCGGCGCGAAGTGGACGCGCACACCCGGCGCGACCTCGGCGTCACCCTCGACGACCTGCAGCTGTCCCTTGATGGCGGCGACGACCTGGTCGAGCATCGGGCCGCGAGCCGCTTCCAGCTCGGCCTGCTGGAGCACGTAACGGGCGTTCTCGAACGCCGGCCCGCCATCGGCCACCGCGCCCGAGGCGTGGTCACTGTGCAGGTGGGTGAGGATGACGGTGCCGATCTCGGCGGGCGTGACGCCCGCGGCGGCGAGCTCACCGGTCAGCGTGCCGGGAACCGGCGCCCAGCTGGACGCGGGCGAATCTTCGCCGCCGATGCCGGTGTCGACGAGAGTCAGCCGGCCTGCCGCGTCGCGCAGCAGATAGCAGTGGAAGTGCAGGACCCACGGCTCGTCCTCGAGGCCGGAACCTGCGAACATCTGGGCGAGCGGGCGGTGGATCGCCGCTCCCATGGGGCCCACGGCGTCGCAGAGTGGTGTCACTTCGACGCCGGACACGCTTATCGGTCTGTGCACCCCGCCAAGACTAGGCGGCGACGGGCTGGCGCGGAACGTACTCGTTCTCGAGGTCGGCGGCGTAGACGGCGCGGCGGCAGTGCGCGCACCTGTAGACGATCGGGCCTTCGTCGAGCTCGTGGTGGCACCGCGGGCAGTGGTTGGTCTTCATGATGCTGCTCCCCCAAGGAGGTTCTTTCGTCCTATGGAACCCTCACCGAGTTGCAGGGATCCTGCATACCACTTGACACGATGACGCTGCGCCGATGGGGGTACTGTGCCCTTCGCTACACACGCCGCGGTAATTTTCGTCGCGGCGTGGTGCTGAGAAGAACATTGTCACGCGCCCTGTCCGGTGCTCGCGCGCGAAACCCCGGGAACCGCCCGGGAATAGCCCAAGAGGGCTAGGCGTTTCATGGGTCAGATCGTGTGGTATGTTGCCACCAAGCGTTGAGCTCGAGCTCCGCTTGATCTTCAAGCTCCGCCCCGAGTTGAGGGGCCAGGCTTCCTTTCATCACCCGCCGGCCCTCTGGGTTCCGGCGCACTCCCTCAAGGGGTTCATCATGTCTGTGCACACCATTCCAGAGCAGCGTGCCTCCACGCCCATCCGGCAGGTGAGCGGTCTCCTGGACGTCGGCGACAAGTCCGCGTTCCTCCGGGCCGAACATCTGCCGAGCCCGGGCGACGTGCGGCTGCCGCCGGACCGGATCCGGCAGTACGACCTGCGGCCCGGCGACCACGTCGTGGCGTCTTTCGCAGGGAACAAATTCGTCGGCGTCGAATCGGTCAACGGGTCCGCGCACTGGCGCGACCGGCCGAGGTTCGCCGACCTGACACCCATACACCCGACCGAGCGGCTCAACATCGAGACCGAGTCGCTCAGCACGCGCGTCATCGACCTGTTCGCGCCCGTCGGCAAGGGGCAGCGCGGCCTCATCGTCGCACCGCCCAAGGCCGGCAAGACCATGGTCCTGCAGGCGCTGGCCGCCGGGATCGCCCGCAACCACCCCGAGGTGCACCTCATGGTCCTCCTGGTGGGCGAGCGGCCCGAGGAGGTCACCGAGATGCGCGCCACCATCCAGGGCGAGGTCTTCTACTCGACCTTCGACCATCCCGACCGCGACCACGCCGCCATCGCCGAGCTGGCCATCGAACGGGCCAAGCGGCTCGTGGAGGCGGGGCAGGACGTGGTGCTGCTGCTCGACTCGCTGACGCGGTTGGGGCGGGCGTACAACAACCTGGCGCCCAGCGGGGGACGCGTTTTGACGGGCGGCATCGACGCCCGGGCGCTGTACCCGCCCAAGCGCTTCTTCGGCGCCGCCCGCAACGTCGAGGGCGGCGGCTCCCTCACCATCCTCGCCACCGCGCTGGTGGACACGGGGTCGCGGATGGACAACAACCTGTACGAGGAGTTCAAGGGCACGGGGAACATGGAGCTGCACCTGGTCAGGGAGCTGGCCGAGCGGCGGTTGTTCCCGGCCGTGGACCTGGACGCCTCGGGGACTCGGCGGGAGGAGATCCTGCTGCATGCGGAGGAGCAGCAGGTGATCTGGCGGCTGCGCCGGATGCTCACGACTCTCGAGAAGCAGCAGGGGCTCGAGCTCCTCGTCAGCAAGCTCCGCTCCACACCTTCCAACGCCGCCTTCCTCCTCGAAGCCAGCGCCTGACGCCCCACGGCCCCGGGTCGCTCACCGCCATCACCACACGCCCATCGCCCTCCAATGCGCGTTCATCGCGCCACACTGCAGCGCATGGCCACCTGAGACGCCATCCCGGCCGCACCCGCACGGCGGCGCCACGTCCCGCGGGTCCGCGAGAATGGGCGCATGCTGGCCGACATCGTCGAATACCTCATCTGCCCCGTTTGCCGCGCCGACCTGCGGCTGGGCGAGTCGACGCTCCGGTGCGTGCAAGGGCATACGTTCGACGTGGCCAAGCAGGGATACGTCAGCCTGCTCGTCGGCTCCAGACCACCCGGCACCGCCGACAGCGCGGCGATGGTGGCCGCGCGGGCCGAGTTTCTCGACGCCGGGCATTACGCCCCGCTGACCGCGGCCGTGGCGGAGACGGTAAAGGCACATGGGGTTCCTGAGAACGTTCCAGGAAAACATGAGTCCTCTACCGAAACGAATGACGGCAGGGAGCTGAGGGCGTACCGTGGGGCGGGAGTGGAGGCCGGTTACGGCGTGGGACCAGGAGGTCCCGGGCAGGAGCCGGAGATCGTCGAGGGTCGTCGCGCGGAGGGCAGGGTCGCGCCGGTGATCGTCGACGCCGGCGCGGGCACCGGGCACTATCTGGTGGCCGCGCTCAATGCGGTGAACGGTGGCATCGGGATGGCGTTCGATGTGTCCAAGCACGCTGTACGCCGGGCGGCGCGGGCGCATCCGAGGCTGGGGGCGTTCGTGGCGGACGTGTGGCGACCGCTCCCCATCCGGAGTGGGGTGGCCGATGTGGTGATCGATGTGTTCGCGCCCAGGAACGGGCCGGAGTTCAGCAGGATCCTGCGACCGGACGGGGTCGTGGTGGTCGTCACACCTGCCAGGACGCACCTGAGCCCGCTGGTCGAGGACCTGGGGCTGCTCTCCGTGGACGAGGAGAAGGAGCGCAGGGTGGCGCGCAGCCTGGAGGGGTTCGTCGAGACCGGGCGGCGCTCGATCGAGTTCGAGATGGAGCTGGGGCATGGCGACATCGCCCGAGTGGTCGGGATGGGCCCGAGTGCGTGGCATACCGACGAGGCCGAGCTTGATGAGCGAATCGCGGGATTTGTCTCCCAAAATGTCGCGAAAAGGCGCGAAAAAGTAGTAACGCACGCGGCGTTTCATCTGTCTACCTTCGAGCCCACACCCCGATCAAGGTCCGTTTCTTGACGGACATGTGCGACTGGTGTTACTGATGGGGCATTTAGTCCGAAATTCCCCCACATTCCCCAAGTATTTCCCCGACACAGGCGCAATACTGGACGGCATCCCACGCCCGGAGGCGCGGGACATCAATGGGAGGGGGCGCGCCGGATGAAGGCGGAGGAACGCTGGCAGGCCAGGTTCCGGGCGTCGCGCATGACGCTGCCGTCCTGGGCGCGCCAGGCCCCGAACCGCTCCATCTACCGCTCCAACGCCACCGGCACGTGGGAGGTCTACGCCTGGGACCGCGTGACGGGCACCACCCGCCAGGTCACCGACCGGCCCAAGGGCACCGCGTACGCCGCCATCGACCCCACCGGCCAGTGGATCTACTGGTTCGCCGACACCGGCGGCGACGAGTTCGGCGTGTGGTGGCGCCAGCCGTTCACCGGCGGCCCCGACGAGCTGGTCGCGCCCGACCTGCCGCCGGGCCAGCCCGGCGGCATCGCGCTGTCCACGACGGGCGGCGCGGCGATCAGCCTGGCCAGCGCCGGTACGTTCCGGATCCACCTGGTGCAGGAGGGCGAGCCGGCCAGACTGCTGTACGAGAACACCGAGGCCGCATGGGTGGCCGACATGTCCCTCGACGGCTCACTTATCGCGATAAATCACGGCGAATACGGTGACTTCCGTCATCCCGCGCTCCGAGTCGTCCGCCAGAACGGCGAGACCGTGGGCGAGCTCCACGACGGCGTCACCAAGGGCGTGATCGGCCTCAGTTTCGCCCCGGTCGTCGGCGACCGGCGCCTGCTCGCCCTGCACGAGCGCCGCCACCGCCACGAGCCCCTGGTCTGGGACCCGGTGACCGGCGAGCAGCGCGAGATCTGGCTGAAGGACTCGGGCGACCTCAACGCCGAATGGTACGACGACGGCCGCGGCCTGCTGATCCTGCGCGACGACCGGGCGCGCAGCTACCTGCACCGCTACGACCTCCCGGGCGGCGGCCTGACCCTCATCGAGACGCCGCACGGCGTGATCGACGAGGCCGTTCCCAGACCCGGTGGCCACGTCGAATACTTGTGGTCGAGCGCCTCCCGCCCGCCGGTCATCCGATCGAGCAACGACCAGGTCGTGGTCAACCCCGGCGGCCCGCCCGCCCCGCCGAGCGTTCCCGTCGAGGACCTCGACGTCGAGGGCGAGGGCGGCCGCATCCACGCCCTGGTCTCCAAGCCCGAGGTGGGCACCGCCCCCTTCCCCACCGTCTTCCTGCTGCACGGCGGCCCGACGGCACACGACCGCGACGCGTTCTCGCCCGAGGTCGCGGCCTGGGTGGACGCGGGGTTCGCGGTGGTGCGGGTCAACTACCGCGGCTCGACCGGCTACGGCTCGGCCTGGCGCGACGCGCTGCACGGCGACGTGGGGCACATCGAGCTGGCCGACGTGGCCGCCGTACGCCAGTGCGTGGTCGACCGCGGCATCGCCGACCCGGGCAGGATGGTGCTCGCGGGCTCGGCCTGGGGCGGCTATCTCACGCTGCTCGGCCTCGGCACCCAGCCCGACCTGTGGACGGCCGGCATCGCGGCGGTACCGATCGCCTGCCACCAGACCTCGTACGAGGACGAGGCGGAGAGCCTGCGCGCCTACCACCGGGCGCTGCTGGGCGGCTCGCCCGACGAACAGCCCGAGCAGTACGCGGCCAGCTCCCCGATCACCTACGCGGACCAGGTGAAGAGCCCGCTGCTGATCCTCGCGGGCGAGAACGACACGCGCTGCCCGCTGCGCCAGATCGAGAAATACGTGGCCAAGCTGGCCGAGCACGGGCGGGAGCACGAGGTTTACACCTACGACGCCATTCGCGGCTCTCTCGTGGTCGCGGAACGAATCGCGCAAATCACCCTTCAGCTCGAATTCGCGAGAAAGCACGCTAATCCACAGTAACAATTGACATTTCGTAAGAAGTTGGCTGACTTCCGGTCTTGATCGTCGGTCGTCACCGCTGTCACCATCGCGCCCAACGTTGTCACTCGAAGGGCGCATGTTGACCACCAAACCCGCGATCAGCCTGGCCGATCACCCCTCGGCCGGCTCGGCGCGGCGGACGCGATGAAAGGCGACCACCAGGTCGGCTCGCAGCGGCGGGCAGGTGCGGGGGGCCTAGCGGGCGCGCAGGACCACGATGGCCAGGTCGTCGGCGCTCGGCTGCGAGGCGAACTCGGCCGCGCCCCTGCGGATGCGCTCCGCCACGGCCCGGGCCGACAACCCCGCGCACTCGGCCAGCAATTTAGCCAAACCGCCGTCGTCGTCGAGCAGCCGCCCACCGGAGCGCCGCTCGGTCACCCCGTCCGTCACGGCCAGCAGCACGTCGCCGTGCTCCAGGTGGACGGTGTCGGGCTCGAACAGGACCTCGTGGAACACGCCAAGCAGCGACTGCGGCGTGGTCACCGCCTCCACCTTGCCGCTCGGCTTGAGCCGCAGCGCCTCGGGGTGCCCCGCCGACACCAGGCGCACCTCCAGCCCGGTCGCCACGGGCGTGATGTCGCCGTGCAGCAGCGTGAGGAACCTGGCCCGTTCGCCCTCCTCCAGGATCGCCTGGTTGAGCCGCCCGAGCACGGCCGCCACGCCGTACCCCTCCCGGGCGAGCAACCGCAGTGTGTGGCGCGCCAGGCCCGTCACGGCCGCGGCCTCGGGGCCGGTGCCGCAGACGTCGCCGATCGCGAACCGCCACGAGTCGTCGCCCGCCTTGAACAGGTCGTAGAAGTCGCCGCCGACCTCGTTGGCCTCACCGGCGGGCTCGTAGATGACGCCGTAGTCGAGCCCCGGCACCTCGGGCTCGTTGGGCGGCAGCAGGCTGCGCTGGAGCGCGCGGTTGGCGGCGGCCTGCTGGGCGTAGAGTCTGGCGTTGTCCATGGCCAGCGCGGCGCGCCTGCCGATGTCCTCGGCGAACTGGATGACCTCGTCGGGGAAGCGGTCGGACCTGCCCAGGCACATCATGCCGAGGCTGCGGCCGCGGGCGGTCAGCGGGACCGCGAGGACCTGCGCGTCGGCCAGGTGGATCGCCGAGGTGACGCGTGTATCGGCCGCGGAGACGTCCATCCCCGTGAGCTGCTCGCGCAGGCCGTCGATCCTGGCCTCGTCGGCGTGCCAGAGGTAGACCAGCCGCAGCGGCCCGAGCGGATCGTCGGAGGTGTAGACGGCGCACCAGCTCGACAACCTCGGCACCACGACCTGGGCGATGATCGCCGGCACCATGTCGGGGTCTAGAGTGCCCGCGAGCAGGTCACTCGCGTCAGCCAGGAACCCCAGCCAATGTGGCCCTCGGGAGCTCTCCTCCAGCCATTCGGCCGCCACCCGGTCCACGGAGCCAGGTAGCGTGAGCCTTGCCCAATGGACACGGGAATCGCCCGAGAAGGTGACTCCCCACTCTTCAACACCCGCGGAAGGAGCTTTTGGATCACCCTGTGAGAGGCTTCGCTGCCTCAACTCCACCTGTACGGCATCCCCGAAATGCTTCCAGATCACCTCAAACGGCTCGTCAGCGACTTGCTCGGCCAAGTCTCCCGCGACTTGCTCGGCGGTATGGAGCACGCCGCCGGTGGCCCACGCGGTCATCACCTCGCGCGTGAACCTCATCGCAGCCGTCACAGCGGTCTCGCCGGGCGCGAACGTCGCAGCCAGCACCGCATGGGGAGAAGCAGTCATCCCAACGTGCCTACCACACTTCCCGCTGACTTGGGGTAAATCCAAGGACAGGACTACGAGCTACTCATCGTGACAGACTTGAATCACTCGCCGGAGCCCACCGCGAGTGAAGGAGGCCCCATGACCACGGCCAAGGCCACGCTAAGCCCGGAGGAGAGGACATATACCGAATCGGATCTCGTGCCCATCCTGGAGACTCTTTTCTCCTGGCGTGACGGCGACTTCCGGCGTCGGGTTCCTCATGCGCCTCCTGGGATTCTCAGCGAGGTGCGGCTGCTGCTCAACGAAGTGGCCGATCGTCGCGAGCATTTGGCGAACGAGCTGGTGCGCGTACGAAAAGAGGTCGTCAAGGAAGGCCGGTTCAGCGAGCGGCTGACGCCGGGGCCGGGGGTCGGCGCCTGGGCGGAGAGCGTCGAGTCGGTCAACATGCTGATCGACGCCCTGGTGAGCCCCGTGAGTGGCGCGGCCGATGTGATTGACGCGGTCGCCAAGGGTGACCTGTCGCGGCGGATCGACCTCGACCGGTCGGCCCGCGGCGAGGTGCGCCGCCTGGGCAAGGCCATCAACGGCATGGTCGACCAGCTTGCGCTGTTCAACTCCGAGGTCACCAGGGTGGCCCGCGAGGCCGGCACGGAGGGGCGCCTGGGCGGCAGCGCCAACCTGCGCGGCATGTCGGGGAGCTGGCGCGACCTCACCGAGGCCGTCAACACGATGTCGTCCCGCGTGGCCGCACAGGTGCGCGACATCGCCGTCGTGACCACCGCGGTGGCCAAGGGCGACCTGAGCCGCAAGGTGACGGTCGACGCCGTGGGCGAGATGTTCGAGCTGAAGAACACCGTCAACACGATGGTCGACCAGCTGTCCGGCTTCGCCGAAGAGGTGACCCGAGTCGCCCGCGAGGTCGGCACCGAGGGCCAGCTCGGCGGCCAGGCACAGGTGTCCGGCGTGTCGGGCGTCTGGAAGGACCTCACCGACAACGTCAACTTCATGGCCAACAACCTCACCTCCCAGGTACGCAGCATCGCGACCGTGGCGACGGCGGTGGCCCAGGGCAACCTGTCGAAAAAGATCACCGTCGACGCGCAGGGCGAGATCCTCCAGCTCAAGGACACCCTCAACACGATGGTGGACCAGCTGTCCTCCTTCGCCGACGAGGTCACCCGGGTCGCCCGCGAGGTGGGCACCGAGGGCAAGCTGGGCGGCCGCGCCGAGGTGAAGGGCGTGTCGGGCGTCTGGAAGGACCTCACCGACAACGTCAACTCGATGGCCAACAACCTGACGTACCAGGTGCGCAACATCGCCCAGGTGACCACGGCGGTGGCCAACGGCGACCTCACCCGCAAGATCGACGTGGACGCCCAGGGCGAGATCCTCGAGCTCAAGTCGACCATGAACACGATGGTCGAGCAGCTGTCGTCGTTCGCCTCCGAGGTGACCCGAGTCGCCCGCGAGGTCGGCACGGAAGGGCAGCTCGGCGGCCAGGCGCAGGTGCGCGGCGTGTCCGGGGTCTGGAAAGACCTGACGGACAACGTCAACTCGATGGCCAACAACCTGACCTCACAGGTACGCCAGATCGCGGCCGTGTCGTCGGCCGTGGCCCAGGGCAACCTGTCGAGGAAGATCACCGTGGACGCGCAGGGCGAGATCCTGCAGCTCAAGGACACCCTCAACACGATGGTGGACCAGCTGTCCTCCTTCGCCGACGAGGTCACCCGAGTGGCGCGCGAGGTGGGCACGCAGGGCCAGCTCGGCGGCCAGGCCAGAGTGCAGGGCGTGTCGGGGCTGTGGAAGGACCTGACGGACAACGTCAACTTCATGGCCAACAACCTGACGTACCAGGTGCGTAACATCGCCGAAGTGACCACGGCGGTGGCCAACGGCGACCTCACCCGCAAGATCGACGTGGACGCCCAGGGCGAGATCCTGGCGCTCAAGACCACCATCAACCGGATGGTCGACCAGCTGTCGTCGTTCGCCTCCGAGGTGACCCGAGTCGCCCGCGAGGTGGGCTCGGAAGGGCAGCTCGGCGGCCAGGCGCGGGTCGAGGGCGTCGAGGGCACGTGGAAGCGGCTCACCGAGAGCGTCAACGAGCTGGCCGGCAACCTCACCACGCAGGTGCGCGCCATCGCGACCGTGACCAGCGCCGTGGCGCGCGGCGACCTGACCCGGTCGATCGCCGTCGAGGCGCAGGGCGAGCTGGCGGAGCTGAAGGACAACGTCAACCTGATGGTGGCCAACCTGCGCGAGACCACCCAGGCCAACCAGGAGCAGGACTGGCTCAAGTCCAACCTGGCCCGCATCTCCAGGCTCATGCAGGGCCACCGCGACCTGCTCGAGGTGGCCAAGCTGACGATGAGCGAGCTGACGCCGCTGGTGTCGGCCCGCTACGGCGCCTTCTACGGCATCGAGCCCGAAGGCGACCACGAGCTGATCCTGATCGGCGGCTACGGGGTGCGCCCCGACCGGGGGCCGCGCCAGCGGTTCGCGATCGGCGAGGGCATCGTCGGGCAGGCGGCGGCCGAGGGCAGTCACATCATCCTCGACGACGTACCGCCGAAGTTCATCACCATCGACAGCGGGCTCAGCCAGTCCACGCCGGCGCAGATCGTGGTGTTGCCGATCCTGTTCGAGAGCCGGGTGCTCGGGGTGCTGGAGCTGGCCTCGTTCACGCCGTTCGGGGAGGTGCACCTCGACTTCCTGACGCAGCTCGTCGAGACCATCGGCGTCACGATGAACACGATCATCGCCAACTCCCGTACCGAAGACCTGCTGACGGAGTCGCAACGACTGACCCGCGAGCTGCAGGAGCGCTCCGACGAGCTGCAGCGCCAGCAGGAGGAGCTGCGCAGGTCCAACGCCGAGCTGGAGGACAAGGCGGCGCTGCTGGCCAAGCAGAACCGCGCGATCGAGATCCAGAACTTCCAGATCGAGCAGGCCCGCCGCACGCTGGAGGAGCGCGCGGAGCAGCTCGCGGTGTCCTCGCGCTACAAGTCCGAGTTCCTGGCGAACATGTCGCACGAGCTGCGCACCCCGCTCAACAGCCTGCTGGTGCTGGCCAAGCTGCTGACCGAGAACGCCGAGGGCAACCTGACCTCGCAGCAGGTCGAGTTCGCCCGGACGATCCACAGCGCCGGCTCCGCGCTGCTCCAGCTGATCAACGACATGCTCGACCTGTCGAAGGTCGAGGCGGGCCGGATGGACATCCACCCGATCCAGGTGTCGCTGCCGAAGATGGTGGATCTGCTGGAGGCGGCGTTCGCGCCGCTGGCGCAGGACAAGGGGCTGTCGTTCACCGCGGACGTCGAGTCCGGCGTGCCGCACGAACTGCGCGCCGACGAGCAACGCCTGCAGCAGGTGTTGCGCAACCTACTCTCCAACGCGGTGAAGTTCACGCCGAGGGGCGAGGTGAAGCTGCGGGTCTCGACGGCGCCCACGGGGATCGACTTCGACGACGACACGCTGCACGACGCCGACGACCTGCTGGCCTTCCAGGTGATCGACACCGGCATCGGCATCGCGCCCGACAAGCGGGACGTCATCTTCGAGGCGTTCAGGCAGGCCGACGGCACGACGAGCCGCAAATACGGCGGCACGGGGCTCGGCCTGGCGATCTGCCGGGACATCGCCCGGCTGCTCGGCGGCGAGATCCACGTGGACAGCGAGCTGGGCAAGGGCAGCAGGTTCACGCTCTACCTGCCGGCCTCCTACACCGGGCCGCTGGCCGCGACCGACGGCGGCACGGCGCGCAGGCAGCTCATGACCCCGCCGGAGGAGGAGCCCACGGCCCCCGCGCCCGAGCCGCCGCTGCCGCTGGACCTGCCGATGCCCGAGCTGGTCGAGCCGCCGGTCGAGACGCCCACCCAGTGGCAGGGCGACGACCCGCTCAACGGCGCGAAGATCCTCATCGTGGACGACGACATCCGCAACGTGTTCGCGCTGACCAGCGTGCTGGAGCGGCACGGCTCGACCGTCGTCTACGCTGAAAACGGGCGGGAGGGGATCGAGCAGCTCGAACGGAACGAGGACGTCGCGCTCGTGCTGATGGACATCATGATGCCGGAGATGGACGGCTGGGCCACGACCTCGGCCATCCGACGCATGCCCCAGTTCGCGGACCTGCCGATCATCGCGTTGACCGCCAAGGTCATGCGGGGTGATCGCGAGAAGAGCATCGCCTCGGGCGCGTCCGACTACGTGCCCAAGCCGGTCGACGTGGACCGTCTGCTCGAACGCCTGCGCGGCTGGCTCAGCCGCGGACGGGGCTCGGGGCCCGACTCATCAGCCGAAGGGTCGTGATCGATGCCGGATCGTGCGAAGATCCTCCTGGTCGATGACCGCGAGGAGAACCTGATCGCTCTCGAAGCCATCCTCAGCTCGCTGGACCTGGTGCCCATCCGCGCCAGGTCGGGTGAGGAGGCGCTCAAGGCGCTGCTCAACACCGAGTTCGCGCTCATCCTGCTCGACGTGCGAATGCCGGGCATGGACGGGTTCGAGACGGCCGCGCACATCAAGCGGCGGGAGCGGACCAGGAACATCCCGATCATCTTCCTGACCGTGGTCGACAGCGCTCCCGACTACGCCTTCCGCGGTTACGCGGCGGGCGCGGTCGACTATCTGACCAAGCCGTTCGACCCGTGGGTGCTGCGGGCGAAGGTGTCGGTCTTCACGGAGCTGTACAACATGAACAAGCGCCTGGCCGAGCAGGCGTCGATGCTCCGCGACCGCCTGAGCGGCGAGCTGCCGCCCGGGGCGGGTGATCACGCGTCGGTGCTGCCCGAGCTGTCACGGCGGCTGACCGCGGTGGAGGACGAGCTGGCCAGGGTCAGGGAGCTGGCTCGCAAGTCGCAGGATCCGGCACTGGCCGTGCCGATGGCCGACCTGACGGACCGGCTGACCCACCTACGCGCCGGGTTCGACGCACTCTCCTGAGGAAGGACTTTCAGCCCCGGACGCGCGTGCGTCCGGGGAGCGGTCAGTGACGGGCGCGTTCCAAAGCGTCCCAGAAGCCGCGCCGCAGCGCATGACGGACCTCATCGTGCAGCAGGAAGTCGATCGGCAGCGACGACCCCTGCAACAACCGCGCCTCCAGGTCCGACGGCATGCGCGGCTTGCGGGCCAGCACCGCCTCCAGCCACAGGGCAGGGGCGTCGCGGGCGACCGACTCACCGAAGTCGTGGCCCTCCCGGTGGGCGGCCTTGACGGCGTCGGCCAGCGTGGTGGCGCCCGCCGTCGCGGCCGGCGGCGGCGTGACCGGCGCGGCCTGCGGCCCGGTGTACGGCCCCAGCTGCGAATGCTGGTACGACCCGCTCGACGGCGAAGCGAACTGCCCGGTGCTCGGCGACTGAGACTGGGCCTGCATGGGACCGGTCATCGGAGCCGCGGGCGGCGGCGCGGGCGGAGGTTGTTCGGGCTGGTAGTTGGTGTAGGAGGGCAACGCGGGCGGCGTGGACGACTGCCCGCGCCCCGACGACGGCCCGTTGGACGAAGGCTGGCTGGGCTGGGAGGCCGAGGAACTCGCGGCGTGGCTGCCGGTGGACGACGGCTGCTGAGGCAGCGAAGGCAGGGACGGCTGGGCGGGCGGCAGCGAATGCGCGGCCTGCCCGTTGCTGAGCGGCTGGTGGTGCCCGTTGGACGCCTCGCCGACGCCGGTCACCACGTTGACGTACGGGCGCAGGTGGACGGCCCCCAGCTCGACCAGGTCGTCGCACTCCTGCCTGAGCGACCGCGAGACCGCCCAGCCGCCGTCGGCCGCGATGTGGATGACGCTCACCCTGATCCCGAGGTCCTGCGCGTCGCACACGACCTGCGCCAGGTCCTCGTCACCGCTGACGACCACCGCGTCGCAGATGGCGTTGTTGCGGGCGAGGGTCATCAGGTCGCGATGCACCTGGGCATCGACGCCTTCGCGCCGGCCTGGCCGGATGCGCGACAGTCTGAGCTTGAGGCCCGGAATGTCGGCCAGTGCGTCGTGCTCCGGTGTACGGCGGCCTTCGACGGTCGCTTCGTACCAGTAGCACCGCAGCAGCGGCAGGCCGGTGCGCTCGCGCGACAGGCTGGTCATCAGCTGGAGCAGCCCTGGGTAGTCCCAGGAAACCGCTTCGCGATGACGCGTGCCGTGCACGGCCATCGCTCCATCAGCCAGCAGATAGCCAGCGTCCACGAACAGCGCACAGCGATCCACTGACACCGCCCCTTTCCTGGTGGTCCGACCTTGCTGGCTCTGCACCGTCAGAGACCGGACTCGGCGGCCCTTTCTCAGGGTAATGAAAGCAGGTGATCGCGCGAGGGTTAATCCCGACGATTCGGCTGCTGGCCACCGCCGCGTCAGACCAATAAGGCAGACCGTACCAGTTTGTCCCGTTCACGGTCACGACCGCGCACGCACGCTCAGTGCCGCGACTCCGAACAGGACGAGGTCCTTGTCCGTGGCGATCGTCAGCCGGGGATCCACCCCGAGCTCAGCGCTGACCGTATCGACGTCGACGCCGAACGTCATCTCCGCCACGCCGTTCGACGATCCGTCGAAGACGTTCGCGCGGTCGCGGTCGCCGCCCGCGGGGGTGAGCGCGCCGGACCCGAGCGCGACCTTGTCGCCCTTCAGGTCGGCGTCGCCTTCCCACGTCACCAGCTCGACCCTGGCGGGGGTGGCGGACGGTCTCAGCCCGCCCAGCGGGATCCGCAGCCGCCGGGCCTCGCCACCGACCACGGTGGCCGTGTCGAGCACCACGGCCTGGCTGTACGGCTCCGCCGGATCGGTGACGATCAGCACCAGGCTCCACCCGGCATGCCGCGACACCCCCTCCGTCAGCGGCGCGCCGGCCGCCGCCCACCAGGCGCCGTTCCTGCGCGCGTTGGCGACCAGCCCGCTGACGTCGGCGAAGGCCTGGTAGACGGGCCCCAGGGGGAGCTTGCGCAGCGCCACCTCAGTGGGCCGGACGGTCAGGTATTTGCGCCGCCCCGGCGGCCGGATCTTGATGGGCCCGGCGCTCTCGCCGCTCGCCGACCAGTAGAGCCCGGCCCACACGACCCGGCGGCCCTTCGGCAGGGACAACCAGGCGGCGCTGGAGGCGGCGGTGCCGGGATCGGCGTCCCGGTCGAGTGCGGTCATCGGCCACAGGTCGTTGTCGCGCTGGTCGCCCGCGCGCCGCCGGGCCTCCGCGCAACCCGCGCGCTCCTCGGGGCAGGTCAGCAGCGAGTTGCCGATCGCCCTGACGGCCACCTTCCCATCGGTGGCGAACCTGGCCGGCGCCCCCGTCATCCGCACCCCCTCCTCGGCCCGCGCCTGGATGTGCAGCGGGCCCGAGTCGACGCGTACGGCGGGCGCGGCGCCCTCCGGCGCCTGCTCGGCCACCCGCACCCGCAGGAACACCGCCGTGCCCTGCCCCGCCTTCAGCGGCTCCCTGGCGCACCGGGCGCCACGACCTGACGGGCGGCACGCCCAGCCGTCCACGGTCCCCACGGGATCGACCAGGGCGACGCCGTGGCCGCGGTGCGCGGGCGGGATCAGCGTCACGCCCGGAGGCAGGTCCACGAACGCCGCCAGTTCCTCGCTCGGCCCGTCGCCGTGGTTGCGCAACCGGATGCCGACGATGCCGGGCTGGGCGCGTACCAGGGCTCCGAGGGGGTCGATCGTCGCGTGCAGCCGGGCTTTGCCCGGCTGGTTCGTCTTGACCGGGGCCGGTACCCGCGCGGGCTGCTCGCTCGGCGACGGCATCGGCCGTACGCGCGCGGGCGGCTGGGCGATCGGTGTGGTCGCGGGCTTCCTGATCGGCTCCTCATCGGAGACGAGCATGAGCGCGGCCGCCACGGCGACCGTGACGGCCACCCCGCCCGCCATCGCGGCCCGCTGTTGCTTGGGCGACCGCCGCAACCACCCGAAGACGCCCAGCAGACCGGCCGCGCCGCCGCCCGCGGCGGCCGACTTGGCCAGCGCCGCCGCGTAGCCGCCGAAGAGCGGCCCGGCGATCAGCGGGCCGACCATGACGCGCAGCCCGCGGTTGACGTCGGTCAGCTCCAGCAGCACCCCGTGGCACTCCTCGCAGCCGCTCACATGCTCGTCGACCGCCTTGGAGTCGCGCCTGGCCAGCCCGCCCCTGACGTAGGCGCCTATCTTGCCGAGCACGGGACGGCACTGCTGCTGTGGCGGCACACCCAGATGCATCTGCAGGTACGCCTGCCGCAACCCCTCGCGGGCCCGGTACGCCAGCGCGGCCACGCCGTTGGCCGACAGGCCCAGCAGCGGCGCCACCTCGGCCGGCCTGCTCCGCTCGACCTCGGTGTGCCAGAGCACCGCCCGCCACCGCTCGGGCAACGACAGGAACGCCCTGGCGATCAGCGACTTCTCCAGCCCGACGAGCGCGGGATCGACGAACGGCAGCCCCGGGTCGTACAGCTCGATCTCGCCCGTGGTCACCTGGCGGCTCTCGACCCTGGAGCGGTCGTAGATCGTCCGCCGCACCACGGTCAGCAGGTAGGTGCGGAAGCCGGCGCCGGGCCCGCCGCCCCTGCCCACCAGATCGAGGATCTTCGTGAACGACTCGGCGACCACGTCCTCGACCTCGGCGCCCCCGACGAGCTGCCGGGCCAGCGCACGGGCCGCGGCGACGTGGCGCTCGTAGAGCTGCCCGAAGGCGGCGGCGTTGCCCTCTCTGACGGCCTGCAGCAGATCAGCGTCGCTTTGCGGCGATTCGACACTCATAGTGACCTCACGATTACGCAGGGTTGCCCCGCGGAATCATTCCGCATTCCCCGTCATGACTAAACCGCCAGCGCGTCTTTACCTCAGGGAGGACTCGATGGCGGAGGATATGTTGGCGGACATGCTGGTGCGCCGGCGCGGCAGGAGCATGGCGCGGGGCTGGTCGCTGGCCCACGACTGGTGGACGCCCGAGGCGGAGCTCGCGATCAGGGCCGTGCGCGGGGGCTGCGGCCTGCGGCAGGCGTGCTGGGAGCTGGGCGCGGCGCGGGCGGGCTCGCGCCGCGGGTGCGCCCGCTGCCCAGGGCGTACGGGCAGGCGCTCGCGCTGATCAGGACCTTGGGCAGCTGATCAGGACCCATAAGCTTGGACCCATGACGGATCGCGACAACCTCCTGGCCGAGATCAAGAGCAAGGCCGTGGTGCACGGCAAGGTCACGCTTTCCTCGGGTCTGGAGGCGGACTTCTATCTCGACCTGCGGCGGATCACGCTCGACGGCGTGGCCGCGCCCCTCGTCGGCAGGGTGATGCTCGACCTGACCGCAGATCTCGATTACGACGCGGTGGGCGGGCTCACGCTGGGGGCCGACCCCGTGGCGGGCGCGATGCTGCACGCGGCGGCGGCGCGGGGGCGCACGCTGGACGCGTTCGTGGTGCGCAAGACGCAGAAGGCGCACGGCATGCAGCGCCGGATCGAGGGACCCGAGGTGAAGGGGCGGCGGGTGCTCGCGGTCGAGGACACCTCCACGACGGGCGCCTCGCCGCTGACGGCCGTGGAGGCGTTGACGGAGGCGGGCGCCGAGGTGGTGGCCGTGGCCACGATCGTCGACAGGGGCGCCAGGGAGCGGATCACCGACGAGGGCCTGGACTACCGCACGGCCTTCACGCTCGAGGATCTCGGGCTCTAGTCCGGCGCGCGCACCGTGAAGGCCTCTCGGGCGCCCGGCTTGCCCTGTTCGCGCGGCTCGCCGTTCTCGGTGACGCGGACCGTGCCCGCGTCGCTGAGCACCACGTCGAGCTCGGGCTCGAAATAGCTGACCTCCTCGCCCTTGCTCATCTCGCGATACTGCAGCACGTCGCCGCCCGGCACCCGCACCGTGACGATCGGGCAGGTGTCGGCCACGCACTCGATGTGCACGGTGGGCACCTGGGCGGTCCCGGTGGGGTCGGCCGTGGCCGGGTCGGGGGTGGCGGCGGCGGAGGCACGCTCGCGCTCGGGCGGCGCCGCCGCTAACGAGCCGAGCAGCGCGCGACCACCGATGACCAGGAGTGTCACCACGGCCCCTGCCGCCAGGATGGCGAGCGCCAAGCGGGCGAGGCCCATCGGATCTGACCTGTGGCGTCCCACAGCAGGCAGCGTACCTGTTGGTAACGCTGCGTTCCTGTTAGTGCTGAGTGTCCGTGCCAGATGTTATGCGGTGGTGCTTGCCGCTGGGCGAGGGGGAGTTCTTGCCCGCCCTGCGGTTCTTGACGACCTCGACGATGATCGGGATCAGCGAGATGAGCACGATGAGGAAGACGCCGGGCAGGATGTACTTGTCGATCTGCTTGGGATCGACCTGGCCGCCGAGGAAGTGGCCGAGCAGGAGCAGGCCCTCGGTCCAGACGACGCCGCCGATCGAGTTCCACACGAGGAATCGCTTGGGCGGCATCTCGAGCACGCCGGCGACGGGATTCATGAACGTGCGCACGATCGGCACGAACCTGGCCAGAATCACCGCCCTGGCCGGGCCGAACTTCTCGAAGAACTCCTCCGCCCGGACCACATGCTCCCTCTTGAACAACCGCGAATCCGGTTTGTCGAAGAGTTTGCGGCCGAATCGCGCCCCCAGGAAATGCCCGAGCTGGGCACCGGCAATCGCGCACAGCGGCGTGCCGATCAACAACACGGGCAGGGAGAGCGCCTCGATGCCCATTCCCGCGGCCACCGACGCCGAGCTGAAAATCCCCGCGGCCACCAGCAGCGAGTCGCCGGGCAGGAAGAACCCGAGCAGCAAACCCGTTTCTGCGAAGATGATGGCCAGAACGCCGATCGTGGCGAATGCCCCCAACACGGTCAGCCACCACGTCGGGTCGAGGAGATTCCAAAGCCAGTCCACGCCGAGAGCCTACCCGTAGCCGGGGCTCACGACGTGACCATCAACCACGCCCTTTTGGCCGAGCCGCGCTCGGATGCGATGGATGTCCTCGCTTCGTTGCGGATCCATCGCATCGTCCCTACCGCATCAGGGTAGTGAGCCTGGATACTGGGCCTGGCGTGAAGCCGTAACTTCTCAGGGAGATGAATCATGCCTATTGCGACTCCAGAGGTCTACGCTGAAATGCTCGACCGGGCCAAGGCCGGCGGATTCGCCTACCCGGCGATCAACGTGACCTCATCGCAGACGTTGAACGCAGCCCTGCGCGGCTTCGCGGAGGCCGAGAGCGATGGCATCGTGCAGGTCTCCACGGGCGGCGCCGAGTTCCTCTCGGGCACCACGGTCAAGGACATGGTCACGGGCGCGACGGCGCTGGCCGAGTACGCGCGGGTGGTGGCCGCCAAATACCCCGTCACGGTGGCGTTGCACACCGACCACTGCCCCAAGGACAAGCTCGACGGTTACATGCGGCCGCTGATCGACATCTCGCTGGAGCGGGTCGCCAAGGGGCTCGACCCGCTGTTCCAGTCGCACATGTGGGACGGCTCCGCCGTACCGCTGGAGGAGAACCTGGAGATCGCCAAGGAGCTGCTCGACAAGTGCGCCAGGGCGCGGATCATCATGGAGATGGAGATCGGCGTGGTGGGCGGCGAGGAGGACGGCGTCGTCGGCGAGATCAACGAGAAGCTCTACACGACGCCCGAGGACGCGCTGGCCACCGCCGAGGCCGTGGGCATCGGCGACCGGGGCCGCTACATGCTGGCGGCCACGTTCGGCAACGTGCACGGCGTCTACAAGCCGGGGCACGTCAAGCTGCGGCCGAGCGTGCTGAAGGAGATCCAGGACGCGGTCGGGGCCAAATACGGCCAGGACAAGCCGTTCGACCTGGTCTTCCACGGCGGCTCCGGATCGCTGCAGGAGGAGATCCACGAGGCCATCTCGTACGGCGTCGTCAAGATGAACGTCGACACCGACACGCAGTACGCCTTCACCAGGCCGATCGCGGACCACATGTTCCGCAACTACGACGGCGTGCTCAAGGTGGACGGCGACGTGGGCAACAAGAAGGCGTACGACCCGCGGGCCTACGGCAAGGCCGCGGAGGCCGGGATGGCCGCGCGCGTCGTGGAGGCGTGCGAGAACCTCAAGTCGAGTGGGACGAAGATCTCCTAGCCACTTCGGTGGCCCGGCGGGTATGACTTGTCCTATGGATAACCTTCTCGCCGGGCCGCCCCCGACTCACCTGCCGGACTTGCCCGAGGCCAGGGAGGCGCTCGAATCCGGTGCCAAGGCCGCCGACGTGGCCGCCCGTTTCCCCGCCCACCCGGCGGCCTGGGCCGCTCTCGCGGAGGAATACTTCGCCAAGGGGCACGCGGTCACCTCCTACGCCTTCGCCCGTACGGGCTACCACCGCGGGCTCGACCAGCTGCGCCGCAACGGCTGGAAGGGACACGGGCCCATTCCCTGGGAACATGAGCCCAACCGGGGCTTCCTGCGCTGCCTGTACGCGTTGTCGCGGGCCGCCCAGGCGATCGGCGAGAAGGACGAGGCCGAGCGGTGCCTGCAGTTCCTCAAAGACAGCACGGAAACGGGTTACGACGCGCTGACCAAGGGTTAGCCCTTGGGACGTATAGGTACGTTCGGGTAGTCTCTCTACGCAAGAGCCCCTGTCGCGCTTGCGCCAGGGGTTTTCGTTTTGTGCTCGGGAGACTGAACCATGCCGGCTGCCGTTCTCGTTGGCGCCCAGTGGGGCGATGAAGGCAAGGGCAAGGCCACCGACCTGCTCGGTGGCGACGTCGACTACGTCGTCCGCTATCAGGGTGGCAACAACGCGGGACACACCGTGGTCATCGGGGACCAGAAATACGCACTGCACCTGCTACCCACGGGGATCTTGTCCCCCCACGTGGTGCCGGTGATCGGCAACGGCGTGGTGATCGACCCGGGGGTGCTGCTGAGCGAGATCGACGGGCTGGCCGCGCGGGGCATCTCCGCCGAACGGCTGCTGATCTCCTCGAACGCGCACCTGATCATGCCTCACCACAAGGCGCTGGACAAGGTCACGGAACGCTACCTGGGCAAGGCCAGGATCGGCACCACGGGACGCGGCATCGGGCCCGCGTACGGGGACAAGATCGCCCGCATGGGCGTACGCGTGCAGGACCTGCTCGATCCGGGCATCCTCGCCCAGAAGATCGAGGTCGCGCTGACCGAGAAGAACCAGGTGCTGACCAAGGTGTACAACCGGCGCGGCATCGACCCCGCCGCCGTGCTGGAGGAGTACCTGGCCTACGCGGAGCGCCTCAAGCCGCATATCGCGGACACCTCGCTGGTGCTGTCCAAGGCGCTGGACGAGGACAAGTTCGTGCTGCTGGAGGGCGGGCAGGGGACGCTGCTGGACATCGACCACGGCACGTACCCGTTCGTCACGTCGTCGTCGCCGACGTCGGGGGGCGCGTGCGCCGGGGCAGGCATCCCGCCGAACCGTCTCACCAAGATCATCGGCATCCTCAAGGCCTACACCACCCGGGTCGGATCCGGCCCCTTCCCGACCGAGCTCACCGATGAGGTGGGCGAATGGCTGCGCCAGACCGGCGGGGAGTTCGGCACGACGACGGGCCGGAACCGGCGGTGCGGGTGGTTCGACGCGGTCATCGCCCGGTACGCGACCCGGATCAACGGCATCACCGACTACTTCCTTACCAAGCTGGATATCTTGTCCGGCTTGGAGAGTATTCCGGTGTGCGTGGCGTACGACGTCGACGGGGTCCGGCACGACGAGATCCCGATGACGCAGACCGACTTCCACCACGCGACTCCGATCTATGAGGAGTTTCCCGGGTGGCAGGAGGACATCTCCACCGCGAAGTCGTTCGATGACCTGCCGCCCAACGCGCAGGCGTATGTGCGGACGCTGGAGGAGATGAGCGGCGCGCCGATCTCGGCCATCGGCGTGGGGCCCGGCCGGGACCAGACCGTGGTGGTGCGGTCGCTGGTCTGAGCACTGACGTCGGTTACGTGGTGAGGACCGCTGCCGTCATCGGGGTGTAGAGGGTCCAGCCGAGGGTTTCGTACAGGGATCTGCCCTCGGCTGTGGCCACCAGGACGCCGTCTCTGGCGCCCATCGAGGCGGCCGTCGTCGCCAGGGTTTGCATGATGACGGTGCCGAGGCCGCGGCGGCGGTGGTTGCCCGCCGTCTCCACCTGATCCACCACCGCCGTCGTCCGCGCCAGGGCGAACTGGCCCCGCGCCGCCACCTCGCCCGCCGCCGTCAGTAAGCGGGCGGCTGTGACGTTCGCGCGGGTCGTGATGGCCAGGGTGTAGCCCGCGGGAGTCCGGGGGGTCGCGCGGGTCAGGGTCGTGGTCATCATGAATTCCGGGTCCTTGACGGACCACTTCGCGGGCAGGCGGGGGGCCACCGCCTCCACCGAGGCGCAGAGTTTCAGCCAGGTGCCCGGGACGGTGAGGGTCCTGGTCAGGTGGGTCAGGACTTCCGGGGTCGGGTCCGCGACTATGTGCCTGGCCACGTGGTCCGGGAGGCCCACGTCCACTCTCAGGCCCCACGGTTCGGGTACGGGCTTCGGGGCTCGGCGGGAGACCACCCAGCCGTCGACCCATGCCCGGACTGTTGCGGGACGGATAGTTTTGACAGCACCCGCCATGATGTCCAGCGTATTGCACAATAGTTGCAATTTTTGTCAATAAGCCCGGCGCAGGGTGACGGCCGAGCGTCCGGTAAGCGAACGGGCGTAGCAGGATAAAAAGGACACGGCGTGGCACTGCCTAGTCATGGCTCCCGGCAGGTAGGGTCCGGGTTGTGCGTGTTGAGATTCATGGTCACCGGGGGGCTCGGGGCCTGTGGCCGGAGAACACTCTGCCGGGGATGAGCCGCGCGATGGAGCTCGGCGTGCATGCGCTCGAGCTCGACGTGGCGCTCACCGCCGACCGGCGCCTCGTGCTCACGCACGATCTCATGGTGTCCGCCGTGACCAGCGCCGACAGGCGGCCGCTGCATGCCGGTGATCCGCTCTTTCCGTACGTCGGCAAGCCGATCAACTCCCTCACCCTGGCGCAGTTGCGCACGCTCGACGTGGGTGTGCGGTTGCCGCGGCACCTCGACGATCCCTTCGCGCTGACGCAGGTCTCCGTGCCCGAGACCAGGATGCCGACCCTGGGTGCGGTGCTGGGGCTGGTGAACGCCTACGACGCGGAGGGCGTACGGCTGCACGTCGAGCTCAAGTCCGATCCCACCCGGCCCGAGCTGACGCCCGACCCCGCGGTCTTCACCGAGCTGGTCGTCGAGGAACTCGAACGCCATGGCCGGCTCGGCAACGTGGCCATTCTCAGCTTCGACTGGCGGATCATCGCGCACGCCGCCAGGCTGGCCCCGGACACGCCGCGGTTCGCGTTGATCGAGCTGAAGACCCTGCACTGGAACGACGGCGTGGGCGACGACGTGCCGGCCGCCGCGCGGGATGCCGGGGCCACCACGCTCTCGCCCGAGCACATCATGGTGGACGAGGCGTTGATGGCGCAGGCGGCGGCGGCCGGGCTCGAGGTGGCGGTGTGGACGGTCAACGAGCCGGTGCTGGCGGGCAGGATGCTGGATCTGGGGGTGGCCGGGATCGTGACCGACTATCCCGACCGGATGCGGGAGCTCTGGCGCGAACGCGGACTTGAGCTTCCCGAGCCCATCGGTCCGCTCAAGCCGGTAGGGGTCTAGAGCCAGCCGTTCCTGCGGAAGCCCCGGTAGAGGAGGACGCAGGCGGTGATCATGACGGTCAGCACCGCGGGATAGCCCCAGACCTGATCGGTCTCCGGCATGAAGTCGAAGTTCATGCCGTAGACCCCGGCGATCATCGTGGGCACCGCCAGGATGGCCACCCAGGAGGAGATCTTGCGCATGTCCTCGTTGGCCAGCGCGTTCGAGCGGGCCAGGGCGGCCTGCAGGATCGAGCTGCACAACTCGTTCGAGGACTCCACCTGCTCGCACACCCGGGACAGGTGGTCGCCGACGTCGCGGAAATACTCGCGCATGTCCGACGGGATGACGCGGCGCTGCGGGAGTGCGGACAGCGGGGAGAGCAGCGGGGTGACGGCTCGCTTCATCTCCAGCATCTCCCGCTTGAGCTGGTAGATCCGGTTGATGTCGCGGGAGCTGACGTCGGCGAACACCGTCGCCTCGACCTCTTCCAGCTCCAGCTGCATCAGGTCGGCCACCTGTAGATACTGGTCCACCACGTGGTCGGAGATGGCGTGCAGGACGCCCGCGGGACCGCGGTTCATCAGCTTGGGCTTGTCCTCCAGGCGCTCGCGGACCACGGTGAGCGGGCAGTGCTCGCCGTGCCGCACCGTCACCACGAAGTCCACGCCGAGGAACACCATGATCTCGCCGGTGGCGATGATCTCGCTGGTGCCGGTCAGCTCATCGTGGTCGAGGTACGCGACGGTCTTCAGCACCATGAACAACGACTCGCCGTACCGCTCCACCTTGGGACGCTGATGCGCCTTGACGGCGTCCTCCACGGCCAGCGGGTGCAGGCCGAACACCTCGGAGAGCCACTCCACCTCGGGAGCCTCGGGCTCGTGCAGTCCCACCCAGACGAACGCGTTGGCGCCGTCCGCGGTCTTGTTGTGCTCGCGTACGAGGTCGAGCGCCTCGACGATGCCCGTGGCGGCGACCTTCTTGCCCTGCACGTAGGCGCCGAACTCGACGACGGAGTCAACAGGAGGCACGCGGACCTCACGCACCGGCTTGGGAAGCTGACGCGCGGTGCGCGGCTGTACGGGGTGACGGTTGATACGACGGAAAAGCGTGGACGAGCGCATCGCGGTCCCTTTCCGCCCGACCTGGCACGCTCCACGCGCGATGAAAAGTCACCTCAATCGACACAAATGCGTGGAGGCACGATCAGGCTGCCGGATTGGAGTGGTCGGGGGTACACCGGCTGTACGTGTGGAAGCACGTACTGCTGGGATCACCAGGATTCATCCCGGACCACCTCCAATCACACGGGACACCGCAAAGCCGCCCCAACTTACCACAGGCGGCTGAACCCATCCGACGATACCCGCCGTGCGGCGCCGGGCTCAGGTAGAACTCCACAAAGATTGACCGCTCTTTCCGGTATTCCGGAATAAAGGCGTGTAGCAGGGCTGAGCGTGCGCCAGGCGGCGGGCCTGCGACAATGGAACGTGTGCGCGTTCTAGTCATTGGTTCCGGAGGGCGTGAGCACGCCCTGTGCCGTTCGCTCAAGCTCGATCCCCAGGTCAGCGAGCTCCACTGTGCTCCAGGCAACGCCGGCATCGAGGAGGTGGCGACCGTCCATCCCGTCGATCCCGTCGATCCCGGGCAGGTGGCGGAGCTGGCCGGGCGGCTGCGGGCCGATCTCGTGGTGGTGGGGCCGGAGGCGCCGCTCGTGGCGGGGGTGGCCGACGCCGTACGCGACGCGGGCATCGCGTGCTTCGGGCCGTCCGGCGAGGCGGCCATGATCGAGGGCTCCAAGGCGTTCGCCAAGGAGATCATGAAGGCCGCCGACGTGCCGACCGCGCGGGCCAGGGCCTGCGTCACCGAGGAGGAGGCCGCGGCGGCGCTCGACGAGTTCGGGGCCCCGTACGTCGTCAAAGACGACGGCCTGGCCGCCGGCAAGGGCGTCGTGGTCACCGAGGACCGGGAGCAGGCGCTCACGCACGCGCGGGCCTGTGAGCGGGTGGTGATCGAGGAGTTCCTGGACGGGCCGGAGGTGTCGCTGTTCGCGCTGTGCGACGGGAGCACCGCCGTGCCGCTGCAGCTCGCGCAGGACTTCAAGCGGGTCCACGACGGCGGTGAAGGACCCAACACCGGCGGCATGGGGGCCTACACGCCGCTCCCGTGGGCGCCCGAGGGGCTGACCGACCAGGTCATGCGGGAGGTCGTGCATCCGACGATGGCCGAGCTGTCGCGGCGCGGGCTGCCGTACCAGGGGGTGCTCTACGTGGGGCTGGCGCTGACGGCGAAGGGGCCGAAGGTGGTGGAGTTCAACGCGCGGTTCGGCGACCCGGAGACGCAGGTGCTGCTCGATCGGCTGGAGACGCCGCTGGGCGGGCTGCTGATGGCGTGCGCGACCGGGGAGCTGGGGCTGGACCCGGTGTTCAAGGAGGGCTCGGCCGTGGGCGTGGTGATCGCGGCGGAGAACTATCCCGACGCGCCCGTCAAAGGTGACGTGATCACGGGCCTGGAGCCGACCGAGCACGCGTACGTGATCCACGCCGGCACCAAGCGGGTGGGCGACCAGGTCGTCTCCAACGGGGGGCGGGTGCTGACCGTGGTGGGCAGCGGAGCCGACCAGGAGAGCGCACGTCGGCACGCCTATGACCTGGTCGCGAAGATCGAGATGCGCGGCTCGCACTACCGAACGGACATCGCCCGATGAAGCACCTGCACTCCGGCAAAGTACGTGATCTCTACCAGAGGGATGACGGGCTGTTGCTGATGGTGGCCTCCGACCGGATGTCGGCCTTCGACTACGTGCTGGAGCCGGATATCCCCGACAAGGGGGCCATTCTCACGCAGATGTCGTTGTGGTGGTTCGAGCAGCTCAAGGACGTCGTGCCCAATCACATCGTGGCGCCGGGCGAGGATTCCCGCAGTGTGTTGTGCAGGCCGCTACGAATGGTGCAGGTCGAGTGCATTGCCCGCGGCTATCTGGCCGGCGGCGGGCTGAACGAATACCGGAACGACGGCACGGTCTCCGGGGTGCGCCTGCCCGACGGGCTGGACGACGGGTCGCGGCTGCAAGAGCCGATCTTCACGCCGTCGACCAAGGCGCCTGTGGGGCAGCACGACGAGCCGATCTCGTACGAGCAGGTCGTCGCGGAGGTCGGCGCGGAGACGGCCGCGGAGCTGCGGCGGATCACGCTGGACGTCTACACGCGCGGAGCGGAGATCGCCCGCGAGCGGGGCATCATCCTGGCCGACACCAAGATCGAGCTGGGCTGGGACGCCGACGGCGTGCTGACGCTGGGCGACGAGGTTCTGACCCCCGACTCATCGCGATTCTGGCCCGCCGACGAATGGCAACCCGGCCGCGCGCAACCTTCTTTTGACAAGCAATTTGTACGCGATTGGCTACTATCGCCCGAATCCGGATGGGACAAAGCCTCTGGAACCCACCCACCTCGGCTTCCAAACCACATCGTCGAACGCACCCGGCAGCGATACCTAGAAGCGTATGAGCGCGTCACGGGGGCTCCCTTTAGCGGATGATTCGGCTGGGTCATGTGGTGTTACCGACTACTGTTGGCCCGATCGAGCCTCACCGCCTGAATTCAAGGAGCCGCACGAATGGTCCGTTACCGCGTGCGCGGTGGCAACGCACTGCGTGGAACCGCGTTCATCCAGGGCGCGAAGAACGCCGTGCTGCCGATGATCGGTGCGGCTCTGCTCGCCGCGAAGGGCCGCACCGTCCTGCGCAACGTGCCGATCATCGAAGACGTACGCCGCGCGATCGAGCTGGCCGAGGCGGTCGGCGCCTACGTCGAGCTGCACGAGTCGGAGCGCACGCTGGTCATCGACGCCTCCAGGCTGACGAGCGCGGTGCTGCCCGCCGAGATCGCGCGACGGTTCAGGGGCTCGGTGCTGTTCACCCCCGCGCTGCTGCACCGGCTGGGCGAGGCGATCGTGGAAGGGGTCGGCGGCTGCAATCTCGGCAGCCGCAATCTCGACTTCCACTACCTGGGCTACAAACGGCTGGGCGCGATCGTGGACGAGGGCGAGACCGTCATCCACGTCAAGGCGTCGGGGCTGACCGGCGCGACTCTCTACCTCGACACTCCGTCCCACACCGGCACCGAGAACCTCATCATGGCCGCCGCCCTGGCCAAGGGCACGACGGTGATCGAGAACGCGGCTCTGGAGCCCGAGGTGCTCGACGTGATCGACATGCTCACCAAAATGGGCGCGCGGATCAGCGGCGGCGGCACGGGGTTCATCACCGTGGAGGGCGTGGACGAGCTGCACGCCGTCGAGCACACGGTGATGCCCGACCGGCTGGACGCGGGCGTGTTCGCGATGGCGGCGGCGATCACCGGGGGCGAGCTGAGCCTGGTCGGGACCGGGCTCGACCTGGGCGTCGTCCGCTACAAGCTCGAACAGATGGGCGTCGAGTTCGCCCGGCAGGGCGCGGTGCTGCACGTGCGGTGCGAGGGCCCGCTGCGGCCGATCAACATCATCACCGACACCTACCCGGGCTTCGCCACCGACCTGCAGTCGCCGATGATGACGGTCGCGGCGCTCGCCGACGGCAACAGCTACATCCATGAGCGCATCTTCGACGGCCGGTTCGCCCTGGCCGCGGAGCTGAACAAGATGGGCGCCAACGTGGAGGTCGAGGGCAGCCGGGCCGTCGTGCGCGGCCGGACGCCGCTGACCGGAACCGAGGTGACGGCGCACGATCTGCGTTCGGGGATCGCGCTCGTGCTCGCCGGACTCGCGGCCAAGGGCGAGACCGTGATCGAGTCGGGATACCTGATCGATCGCGGTCACGCACATCTCGCGGCGCGAATGCGGGCCCTCGGCGCGGACATTACACGAGAGATTTCCGAGCGCTAAAAAACGCGAGAAAAACCGCGCTGAGCTGCTAGGACATCTTGTCGGGCGGTCAACCAGAACGGCTTTCCGGAAAAGTCGGGCGTGACATTACGGCCCCCGCGAGCGATCGTTCCAAAAGAGAGCACTGCAACGGACGGCAGGATGGGACGAACATTGGTCGAGAGGGCCGAAGAAACTCCCCGAGTGTCACGCCCGGGCGCTATGACACCGGACCTCACCATCGGCGTGGTCGGACCACACGACCTGGTCGAGCGAGTCATGCTGATGGGCCACGCCGCGGCGCCGCTGCCATGTCGCCTGGTGGCGGCCGCCTACCGCGACGAGCAGGAGGCGCCGGACAAGGTGACACGACTCGGTCCCGGTGTCGACGCATGCCTGTTCGCCAGCCCGGTCCCCTATGACCTGGCCAGGCGTTCCGGTGTGCTGACGATGCCCGCGACGTACGTGCAACTCGGCGGAGCAGCACTGGTGGCGGCGCTGGCCAAGGCCGCGCTCGACACCCGCATGGACCCACAACGGGTCAGCATCGACGTGGTCAGCCGGGCCGATGTCGAGGAGGCGTACACCGACCTCGGCATCCCCGCCACGGACGTGCACAGCCGCGACGAGCCGGGCGCCACCGGCACGATCGCGGCCTACCACGAACGCCTGGCGCGGCAGGGCGCGACCACGGGAGCTCTGACGTGCCTGCCCGCGGTGGCCGAACGCCTGCACGCGGCGGGCGTAGCGGTCATCAGGATCAGGCCGACCTCCGCGGCGGTCCGCACGGCGCTGCACACGGCGGCGCTGCTCGGGGCGCATCACCGGCTGGAGGAGTCGCAGCTCACCGTGGTGCTGGTGGAGGTGCCGACGCTGCGCGAGCCCGTGCGCCGCGCCGCGCCCCGCTACTGGCGCGACGAGCTGCGGCTGTCGCTGCACCGGCTGCTGGTCCAGGAGTCGAACCGGATCAACGCCACCGTCTGGCCGATCGACGATCACAGCTACCTGGTGACCGCTACCAGGGGGTCGATCGCGGCGGCCACGGACGGGTTCCGGGTGTTGCCGTTCGCGGCCAGGATCAGGGACGAGCTGGGGCTGGCGGTCGAGGTCGGCGTGGGGATGGGGCGTACGACGCACGACGCGGAGTCGCACGCCCGGGCCGCCCTGGCCCGGACGCAGGCCGGGAAGCAGGCGCAAGGGTTCGCGGTGGATCGGGAGGGGCGGGCGCTCATTCCCGCCCCGCGGATGCCGCCTACCGGGGCGACCGCGCTCAAACCCAAGGGCGTGGAGGTGCTGGCCCGGCTGGCGGCCAAGCTCGAAGGCGGCGACACCGTGGTCGACGCGGAGGGTGCGGGGAAGATGCTCGGGGTTACGCCTCGTACCGCTCGGCGGTTGTTGCGCACGTTGGTTGACGAGGGACTCGCGTGGCCGCTCCCGCCGAACCGAACGCCGCAACCTGGGCGGCCTCGGCAGCTGTACCGGCTGATCGTGGAGAAACTAGGGCCGCGCTGATTGGTGAGCCGCGCTTGGTGCGGGTTCGCCCCATGTACGGGTCCGTCGTCCCCTTCCCCTTCCAAGGACGGCGGGCCCCCAGGGGCCAAACCCAAGATCTTTTTGTTACGGCCGGCCAAGCAGGCGCCACCCGCCGCACGGTGTTGAGGGCCTCCAGGGGGACGGCCTCTGACCCGCACAAGGCTGGGCGCCGCAACGGCGCACTGTGGGCCGGCTGGCGGGTGAGTTGTGGGCCACGTTGCCGGGGTTGGGATGTCGTGGGGTCGTTAGGGGTTCGCGTGACTAGAAGTGGGCGTTGGTGTTGACATGGGGTGTCAAGTTTGCGAACTACGGCATTGACTCTTGTGAACTTATTGGTTGACCCGTGTAGATGGGGGTATGTTCTTCGACGCCCCCGATCGACGGGATTCGGACGGGGGCACCAAATTTTTCCGGCGCCGCATCTTCCGCTTGAGCGCGTTGAGACCCTCTGCCCTTGAATGCCGCTGATCGTGCGGTGTGGGTGTGCGTTTCTGGTTGGCTTGGCGAGGTTTCGCCCAACATCATGTGCTCGCCCGATGACGGATTGCTCGGTCCCCTGCCTTTCAGGGGCGCTGGTGTGGACCGAGGTTGGCGTCGTGGTAGGGATTGGGCGGGTTTCGGGTTGATTCACATCACCCTTGCGGGCTTGATGTTTCGGCGGTGGTCGGCTGTCGTGGCGTACCTGGGCTCGGTGGTGTTGCTGGTTGTCACGGTATCCGTGCGGGCCGATTCTCCGCATGGACGGTATTGAGCCCGCGTCTGGGGAGTGGGCTGCCTTCAGGAAGGTGCTGCGCGGGGCTGTGGAGGTGCTGGGCGCGCTTGGGTGGTTCAGTGCTCCCCGGGGTCAGCAGGCGCAGGAGATGCCGGATATTGGTGCCGTGAGGGCGTCCACCGGGTGGCGGGTGATGCCTGACGTGGTCTCCACCGGGAAGCCCTCCCTGGCCCAGTACTCGAAGCCGCCGATCATCTCCTTGACTCGGTAGCCGAGCTTGGCGAACTCCAGGGCGGCCCGGGTGGCGCCGTTGCAGCCTGGGCCCCAGCAGTACGTCACCACCGTGGCGTCCCTCGGCACCATGGTGGCCGCCCTGGTGGCGATCTCGGCGGTCGGGAGGTGTACGGCGCCCTCGATGTGGCCCTGGTCCCAGCTCTCCTGGCTGCGCGAGTCGATGACGACGAGGCCGGGGACCGCTGCGGCCAGGTCGCCGGCCACGTCCGAGACGTCGGTCTCGAAGGTCAGGCGGGCGGCGAAGTGCGCGATCGCCGTGGCGTTGCCAGCGGCCGGCGTTGTCGTGACTGTGGACGTTGCGATCGTTTCTGCCGTGGTGACAGGTGTGACGGTCCCCGAGGCGGGCGGGGAGGGGGTCTGGAAAGCGGACATGTAGCAGTTCTCCCTGGTGGGGTGGGTTGGTTCGACGGAAGGATCCTGTCAGTCGGGGCGGAAGGGTGACAGTGGCGGAAAAGCCGCCTATCGCTAATATCCCGCCATTGTCCGGAGTCTGATACTCGCGGGCTTTTGTCGTACCCGCCCGGTAGGGTCATGAGCCATGCGTGCGAACACCACTGACACCCATGCTCCGCTCCTGGTCTGGGGCGCGTTGGCGATCGTCTACGTGGTGTGGGGCTCGACGTACCTCGGCATCAGGATCGCCATCGAGACCATGCCGCCGATGCTCAGCGGCGCGTTGCGGTTCGTGACGGCTGCGCTGCTGCTCGCCGGTTTCCTGGTGATCAGGAAGGGCCTGGCGCCGTTCAGGATGTCGTGGCGCCAGTTCGGCGGAGCCGGGCTGGTCGGGTTATTGCTGCTGACCGGCGGCAACGGCATGGTCGCCGTGGCCGAGCAGCACATCTCCAGCGGCCTGGCCGCGCTGCTCGTGGCGTCGGTGCCGTTGTGGCTGGTGGTGTTCAGGATCGCGGTCAGGGACCGTCCCGCGCTGTTGACGCTGGCGGGGGTGCTGGCCGGGTTCGGCGGGGTCGCGGCCCTGTCGTTGAACGGCGGCGGCGAGTCGGCCAGCACGCCGGGCATCGTGGTGATCCTGATCGCTTCGCTGTCGTGGTCGATCGGATCGTTCCTGTCGGCGCGGATCCCGATGCCGTCCAACGTGTGGGCGGCCAGTACGGTCGAGATGCTGGTCGGCGGCCTGGGGCTGGTCGTGGCCGGGATGTCGCTCGGCGAACGGCTGGACTTCGCGGCGGTCTCGGGACGTTCGTGGGCGGCACTGGCGTATCTGGTGCTGGTGGGGTCTTTGGTGGGGTTCACCGCCTACACCTGGCTGCTGGGCAACGCGCCGATCTCGCTGGTCTCCACGTACGCGTACGTCAACCCGATCGTCGCCGTCATCCTGGGCGTGCTGGTGGTGAACGAGCACGTGACGGCGCAGATCGTACTCGGTGGTGTGGTGATCCTGGTCGGCGTCGCCCTGGTGGTGTCCACCGAGCGACGCTCGAGATCCAGAACGCGCGTACCAGAAGAAGTCAGGGTCTAGCGGAAGTCTCTGGCGGCGGCGAGGAAGGCGTCGTTCGCCTCGGGGTCGCCGATGGACACGCGCGCGCCCTCCCCCGCGAACGGCCGCACCGCCACCCCCTCCACGGCGCAGGCGGCGGCGAAGTCGAGGGTGCGCTCGCCGAGCCTGAGCCAGACGAAGTTCGCCTCGGTGGGCGGGACCGTCCACCCCTGGGCGATGAGCGACTCGCGTACGCGGGTGCGTTCCTTGACCACCCGCTCGACCCGCTCCAGCAACTCGTCCTCGGCCTTCAGCGACGCGATGGCCGCGACCTGGGCGAGGTGGTTGACGGCGAACGGAATGATCGTCTTACGCACTGCCGCCGCCACGGGCTCGTGCGCGATCAGGTATCCGACCCGCAGGCCCGCCAGCCCGTACGCCTTGGAGAACGTGCGCAGGACGCAGACGTTCGGCCGGTCGGGGTAGAGGGTGAGGCCGTCGGGGACGTCCTCGTCGCGTACGTACTCGCGGTAGGCCTCGTCCAGCACCACCAGCACGTGCTCGGGCACCCGGTCCAGGAACGACTCGAGCTCTCGTCGCCGGATGGCGGTGCCCGTGGGATTGTTCGGGTTGCACACGAACACCATGCGCGTCCGCTCGTTGATCGCCTCCGCCATGGCATCCAGATCGTGGTCCTCGCCCGCCAGCGGCACCATGACGGACGTCACCCCGGCCAGGTCGGCCAGCAGCGGGTACGCCTCGAACGACCGCCACGCGTACACGACCTCGACTCCTGGCTCCCCCACCGACTCGAACAACTGCTGCGCCACCGTGACAGAACCGGCGCCGAGCGCGATGTGCTCACCCGGCACGCCGAACCGCTCCGCGATGGCCTCGGTCAGCTTGACGGAGCCCGGGTCGGGGTACCGGTTGATCTGCCGCGCCCCCTCCGCGATCGCCTCGACCACGGACGGGAGCGGGTCGTACGGGGATTCGTTGGAGGAGAGCTTGTACGACCGTCCGTCGGGGGCGGCGACGGCCTTGCCCGGCTTGTAGGCGGGCATGGTGTCCAGGATCTGGCGGAAACGAGGCATGGCCTAACTTTAGGAGGCGTGGCCGGGTGAAGCATCAACCAGGTCACCCGGGTCCCACCCACTCCTGGCCGGTGGCCGTACCGGACGCGATCACGTCACTGCGCGGGCCCGCGCTCCCTTGGGCGGTTACTCCTTGAGGCTGCGGAGCATAGGTGGGTGGAGGAGCTCGGCGGGGCCTCGGCGGTAGAGCTTGGCTGGGCGGCCCCCATCCCTTGTTGTTGTCTCGCCTGTTTCCACCAGGAAGCCCTCCGCCTTGGTTACCTTTCTGTGGAAGTTTCGGGGGTCCAGGGGGCGGCCCCAGACGATTTCGTACACGCGGCGCAAGTCTGCCACCGTGAACTCTGGAGGGCAGAAGGCCGCTCCCAGCGACGTGTACTCCAGTTTTGCCCTGGCTCGTTCTACTCCGTCCAGCATGATGCGGCGGTGGTCGAAGGCCATGACCAGGAGGGAGTCCACCGGCTGCCAGCTCATGTGGGCCTTTTCCGAGGCCGGGAGGTCTGGTGCCAGGCCCAGGTAGGCGACGCTCAGGACTCGTTGCCGGGGGTCCCGGTCCGGGTAGCCGTACGTCTGCAACTGCTCCAGGTGCACCGGTGCCCCCGGGAGGCCGGCTCGTTCCGAGAGGATGCGGTGGGCGGCCGCCGGGAGGTCCTCGTCGAGTTGGATGAAGCCGCCCGACAACGACCAGCGCCTGAGGAACGGTGGATTGTCGCGGCGCCATACCAACGCGCTCAGGGCCTGGTTGCGTACGGTGAGCACGACCAGGTCGACGCTGACCGGGATGCTCGGGACCATGGAGGGCACGTTACACGCAGTCGTGAGTAACGAGTGAACGGTACATCTCGTGGCTGCCGGTGACCGTACATCCTCAAGGGCAACAACCTACGTGACGATGCGTACGTGTAACGGCTCCGTCGTCGACTGCCCGGAAGGCGCCTTGACGGTGATCCTGACCCACTCCCCCACCGGCACCTGGCTCCAGTCGAACGGCACCCAGGCGGTCTGCATCCCCTCCGGCAGCTCCTCCAGCGGATCCTTGTCCAGCCACCCCACCGCGGACACCACCTGATCGTTGGTCCCCCCAGACCACTGAATGGTGATCGTGCTGTCCTGGAAGTTGTAGCCGCGTACCTCCACTCCGTCCTGGACGTCCCGCGGGCGCCTGATCGCGTCCACCGCGATCGGCCGCCGCCAGTCGGTGGTTATCTCCTTTTCGAGGGACGGAGTGCCGCATGTCATGAAGTCGCTCCACATATAGGAGACCACCTTCTGGACATACCGCCCGGTCATCGTCACCGCCTGGTCCAGGCGTTTCTTGTCCGTCTTGCCACGCGTGCCCTGCGGCGCGCACGCCTCCTTGCCCGACGGCTCGAACGCCTCCACGTTCGCCCACAGCTGCACCTCGAACCCGGCTTCGAGCATGTCCTCCCGGGCCATCGACATCTCGCGGTAGTAGTCGCGGGTCGACCCGTGGTACGCCGTCCCGTACGTGGACTCCCCCACCACCGGCCGCAGGCGTTCGTCCACCTCGGTGTCACGCTCGTCCGGCCAGAACAGGCCCACCTTGCCCGTGCCCCGGCTGTCCTGCGGCGCGATGATGCCGACCCCCGTCTTCGCCAGCGCCTTGAACGCCTCGGCCACCTGCTTGGGCGTCTGGCCGAAGCCCACCCTCTTGCGCGCGTCCAGATAGGGGCTGATCAGGATGGGCTTGCCGGGCAGCTCCTGCTCCACGATCGTGTGCTGGTCGGCGTACACCTCCAGCGTCGGGTTCGTGGCCAGCGTGGCGGCCATCTGCACCTCGAACGGCTGGTACACCCCGCCCAGCGAGTCCCGGTTCGCGAAGCGCACGCCGTAGTCCTGCAGGATGCGCCGCGTCAGCGTGGTGAGCGTGCCGATGTGCTTCCTGTTGGCCCTGGTCGGCGCGTCCGGGTCGCGGGGTGCGAGCGGCAGCGCGGGGAAGACCCGCATGCCGAACTGGTCGGCCAGGTCGAGCAGCTCACTCAGGCTGTCCTTGTCCGAGCCGGCCACCAGGATCATGTCGTACGACGTGGCCTTGCTCGAGAAGTCGCAGGTGGCGTCGTCCGAGCCGTCCACCTGGGTGATGAGCCGGTAGTAGATCCGGTTGCCCACCTCGATGCTGCGTTCCATCTCGGGGCAGCGGAACAGGTCGGGCCCGAACGACTCGTCCGTCCGGTAGACGTAGGTCCGGCCGATCCTGTTGCCCGGGTTGGCCTGCCGTAAGTCCCGTTCGGCCGCGTCGTGGCAGGACAGCCCGTCCTCCTGGCACGGCTTGTAGAGCGAGTCGAGGGTGCCGTCCTTGGCCAGGACCTCGCCGGTGTCGGAGACGGAGCGGAACTGCAGGCCGTACCCGATCCTGATGATCGTGTCCCCGCCGACGTTGTGGATCTCCTCCAGTTGCGAACGCCAGGTGCAGGCGTTCGACTTGGGGGTGATCCAGTAGCCGGTGACGGCGTAAGGGGCCCGCTCGTTGGTCTCGAACGTTCCACACGAGTCGGTGAACTCGCTCACCTTGGGCGTCGGCTCGGTATGGGAGGGTTTGGGGGTCGAAGAGCGCGCCGTGGTGGCCGGCTTGTCGGAGGACGACGGAATGACGATGATCACAGCGGCGACCACGGCCACGATGGCTGCGCCCACGACCAGGAAGAGCCAGCGCACGTTCAGGAACCTACCCGCCCTCGAGAATTACGGCTTGACGCCGGCCCACGACTCCAGCTGGGACACGAACCGCTTGGCCGAGTTGGGCCAGTGGTGGTTCGCTCGGGCCGCCGCGTAGCCGCGTGCGCCCTGCGCCCGCCGCTCGCGTATGTCGTCCCGCAACGTCAGCACCGCCTGCGCGACCGCCTTGGGGTCCTCCCAGGGCACCACGATGCCGCTGTCGTAGCGCTCCACCAGCTCGACGGCGCGCGGCGACGGCGTCGTGATGACGGGGATGCCGTGCGCCATGTACTCCACGATCTTGGTGGGCATCGAGTGCCGGTAGTTCGGCTCGTCGTGCAGCAGTGAGAGCCCCGCCAGCGCCCCGTCGAGCCGCTTGAGCGCCTCGTCGTTGGGCATGAAGTCGCGCCACTCCAGCAGGCCCTCGGTGACGGCCTGGTTGAGCACGGGACGGCTCTGCGGGTCGGCGTACCCGATCAGCTCCACGGCCACCCGGTACGGCTGCAGCAGCTTGGCCACCTCGACGGCCTCCGCCACGCCCCGGGCCCTGGACAACCAGCCGAGATAGACCACCCGGTCGTCGCCTGGAGGCGTCACGGAGTCGGGTACCCAGGTCTCGTTCGGCACGATCAGGTGCGCGTCCTTGAACCTGCCCGCGTACGCCGTCTCGGCCAGCAGCAGGTGCAGGTGACGTTCCGCGGTGCCTTCGAGCATGCGGGCCAGGAAACGTACGGGAGGTCGTAACAGCGACGGCAACCACGGCTTGAGGGAGAGAGTGGCGGGGGTGTCCTCGTGCACGTCCCACACCACGGGCGGCCTGTTGCGCACGCCCCACACCGCGAACAGCAGCTCCGGGTCGTGGATGAGGACGACGTCGACCTTGTCGCGCATGCGCTTGAACAGCCGGCGCGCGGCCCACACCGCCGACAACCGATTACGCTGGGCGGCCCTGGGAAGATCGACTCCGGTGACCCACGGTCTGGGCACGACGCCGTGCGCGGTGAACGACGCGGCGTACGTGACCTCATGACCGGCATCCACGAGGGCACGAATCTGCCTGTGCAGGATCCGAGCGTCCTCGGGGTTATGCACCACCGTCATGACGAGCACGTGCACTGCGCGCAGCCCTCCGTCGCTACAGCCGCTCGACGCGTTCACCCTCGGCGAGAACGCCGCGGGTGTCGAGCACGAGTCTGGCCTTCGCCTCGACCATGTCGAGGTCGAACGCGGCGTGTTGCTGCATGAGCAGCGTCACGTCCGCGTTGATCACGGCCTCGGCCAGATCCTCTTCACGCGGCACGGGTGTGCCGTCTACCGACCACTCCTTGACGTACGGGTCCGCGAACGTGAGCTCGGCCCCCAGCTCCAGCAGCGCACGCGCCACCGGGAGAGCCGGAGTCTCGCGCTCGTCGGCGATATCCGGTTTGTAGGTGACGCCGAGCATAACGACTCTGGCGCCGTTGACGGGCTTCTTATGCCTGTTCAGCAAGCGCTGGACGCGGGCCACCACGTACGACGGCATCCGCTCGTTGATCTCCTGCGCCAGCTCCACGAACCGAAACGGGTAACCGAGCTTGCGCACGGTGTACGACAGGTACGAGGGGTCGACGGGGATGCAGTGCCCGCCCACCCCCGGACCCGGCAGGAACTTCTGGAAGCCGAACGGCTTGGTGGCCGCGGCCTCGATCGACTCCCACAGGTCGATCCCGAGCTCGTCACAGAAGATCGCCATCTCGTTGACGAGGGCGATGTTGACGTGCCGGTAGGTGTTCTCCAGCAGCTTGGCCATCTCGGCCTCGCGGGTGCCGCTGACCGGCACCACCTGCTCGATGAACTGCCCGTAGAACGCCGTCGCCCGGTCGCGGCAGGTCGGCGTGTAGCCGCCCACGACCTTGGGCGTGTTCCGCAGGCCGAACTTGGGATTGCCCGGGTCGATGCGCTCGGGCGAGAAGGCCAGGTGGAAGTCCTCGCCCGCGACCAGCCCCGAGCTCTCCAGCAGCGGCCGGGCCACCTCGTCGGTGGTGCCGGGCCAGGTGGTGGATTCGAGCACGACGAGCGTGCCCCTGCTCAGGTTGCGGGCGACGGTACTGGTCGCGCCCTCCACGGCGGAGAGGTCCGGGCGGTGGTCCTCGTCCAGCGGGGTGGGCACGCATATGACGATCGTGTTGCTCCTGGCCAGCACGGACGCGTCGAGCGTGGCGCTGAAGCCGTTGGTCAGCATGTGCTCGAGGTCCGCGTCCGTCAGGTCATCGATGTAGGACTGTCCGGCGTTGAGCGCGTCGACCTTGGCCGGGTCGACGTCCACGCCCACGACCCGCAGGCCGGCGGCCACCGCCTCCTTGGCGAGGGGCATGCCGACGTAGCCCAGGCCGATGACAGCCAAGTCGATTTCTGTCACAGCTGTGCCTTTGGGAGCCGGAAACAACACTTCATGGTGGCAAAGGTTATCTCAAGTCCACCTAGCTCACGCCTAATGCGACCGAACCCGTCACAAGAGACAGCCAACTCGAAGGTCATCATTCGGCCAAGGATCGGTATAGGGCTTGATAAGTCTCGGCAACGCGGCTCCAAGTCCGCTTCGCGGCGACTTCCGCCCGTCCTGCCTTGCCCATCTCAGCGCGCCTGTCCGGGTCCTCTCTGAGCCCGGCGATGGCCTTGGCCAGCTCCGCCGGATCGCCCGGCGGCACCAGCAGCCCCGCGCCGTCGGAGCCGACGAGCTCGGACAGCGCGGGCAGGTCGCTGAGCACGACGGGCTTGCCGAGCGCCATCGCCTCGACGGGTTTCAACGGCGTGACGAGCCGGCAGACCCGCAGGTCCTCGCGCGGGCAGGCGAACACGTCGATGGCGTCCTGCGCCTGCAGCGCCTCGTCCGGCCCGACCCGGCCCGGCAGGATGGCGTCGCGAAGGCCCAGCTCGGCGACCAGTTCGAGGAGGTTGTCGCGCTCGGTGCCGTCGCCCACGATGAGCACGCGGACGGGGGTGCCGACGTCACGCAGCAGCGCGGCGGCCCGCAGCAGGGTGGCGAACCCCTCGTAGGCCACGATGCTGGACACCGACCCGACCACGATCTCCTTGGGCTCGATGCCGTACGCGGTCCGGAACGAGGCCCCGTCGTAGTGGGCGGTCAGCAGCGAGTCGTCCACCGCGTTGGGCGCCAGGTGGATCTTCTCCCTGGGCACGCCCCGATCGACGATCTCGGTGGCCATCGTCTCGGCCAGCGTGACGACCGCGTCCGCCTCCCGCATGAGGAACGCCTCGCGGTCGCGCTGGAGCACGTGCCGCTGGCTGCCGACCCTGAGCGGGTCGCGCGAGGCCCAGGTCTCCTCCAGGAAGCCGCGTACCTCGTAGACGAACGGCGTGCCCGTCCTGTCGCGTACCGCGTGCGCCACGGAGCCGTTGCGGTGGTCGGTGGCGGCGTGCAGGACCTGCGGCTTGAGCTGGGTGACGAGTTTGGTGACCGCCTCGGCGCCCTTGATCATGCGCCCGCGCATCTCGAACGGCATCTCGCCGTGCCCGTCGGGCAGCAGCCGGTAGTAGGGGATGCCGTCGATCTCCTCGAACGGCGGCGCGTCCGCGTGCCCCTGCAACATCGGCCAGCCCCAGCTCGTGACCACGTGCGGGTCGAGCCCGGCGGCCTTTTGCGAGGTGACGATGCGGTGGGTGCGCACGGTGTAGCCGGCCTGCGTGTACGGCAGCGCGTTCGTGACCAGGTGCAGCACCCGGCCCTCGACCCGCTCGGTGACGGCCACCTTGGGCGCGGGCGGGATCGGGTCGGGGCCGATCGCGGCCAGCTCGCCCCGGTAGTAGGCGGCCCTGCGCTTGACGAAGGGGTATTTGGCGTGCGCGTCGAGCACGGCGGCGGCCTCACTGACCCGGCCGGCCTCCCAGTGCTCCTTGGCCTCGTTCCACGGCGCCTTGATCATGCGCATGCCGATCTTGCGCACGAAGCGCCGGGCCTGGCGCGCGGCGGGCCACGCTATGGTGCCCACCACGGGACGCAGCCGGGGCGGGAGGGCGTCGGCGGCGGCCTGGGCCACGCGGACGGGATCGGACTTGACCTTCGTCACGACGACGCGGGAGACGATGATCGGGTGCTGGACGAAGCCCTTGAGAAGTCCACCGACGCCGGCACGGGCGGACTTCGCGGAAACCTTAGAGGAGTCTTGACGACTGGCGTCGGATGCCACGCAGGGACCGTACCATAGGCAGCGTTTTTTCCCTTCCGCTATGAAAGGCGAGGTCAATGAGGGAGAACCCCCTGGTCCTGCACGTTTTGGGTGCTCGTCCCAATTTCGTGAAAGCGGCCCCGGTGGTGCGGGCACTCGGTGAACTCGGCGTGCGGCAGGGCATCATCCACACTGGTCAGCACTACGACGCCCTGATGTCGGACGTCTTCTTCGCCGACCTCGGCCTGCCGGAGCCGGTGGCGAACCTGGGGGTCGGCTCGGGCACCCACGCCAAGCAGACCGCGGCCCTGCTCGTCGGGCTGGAGGACGTGGTCGTCGCGCAGGAGCCCGACCTGGTCGTGGTCTACGGCGACGTGAACTCGACGCTGGCCGCGATCCTGGTGTGCGCCAAGCTCGGCGTCAGGACCGCGCACGTGGAGGCGGGGCTGCGCTCGTTCGACCGGGGCATGCCGGAGGAGGTCAACCGGGTCGTCACCGACGCGCTGGCCGACCTGCTCTTCGCCACCTCGCCCGAAGCCCTGGCGTACCTGGCGAACGAGGGTGTGCCCGCGTCCAAGGTGCACCTGGTGGGCAACCCCATGATCGACAGTTTGTTCTCGGCGCTGCCGTCGCTGGACCCGGCGCCCGTGGTGGCGCGGCTGGGCATACCGGCTCGTTATGCCGTGGCGACCCTGCACCGCCCCGCGAACGTGGACACCCCCGAGGCCGCCAAGGAGCTGGTCGACGCCGTACTGGAGGTCTCCCGGCAGCTCCCGATCGTGGTGCCGATCCACCCGCGCGGAAAGGTACGGCTGGCCGAGGCGGGGCTGGTGGACGGGGAGTCGATCAGGGTCGTCGACCCGCTGGGTTATGTGGACTTCCTCTCACTCGTACGCGGTGCCGCGCTGGTCGTCACGGACTCCGGCGGCGTGCAGGAGGAGACGACCGTGCTGGGCGTTCCCTGCCTGACCGTCAGGCCCAACACCGAGCGGCCGATCACGATCACGCACGGCACGAACCGCCTGGTCACGCCTGCCTTGCTGCCCGCCGCCGCGGAGAAGGCGCTGGCCGACGGGGCCGCCACGCCGGCCGGTGAGCTGCCGGTTTTGTGGGACGGCAAGGCCGGGCCGCGGATCGCCACGGTGATCTCCGCGTGGCTCAAGGGGGACAACCTCGCCCCTGCCTCTCAGGGCAAACGCCCCGAATAGCGGCCGTTTCCGCCGTAGCATGACGTACCTCCGCTGAGCGATAGGCGTACCACCATGGCCCAAGTCCCCGAAGAGCCCACTTACCAGCGGCTCGGCCCAGTCAACTGGCTGCCCGAGGAGCGCAAGCTCGTCGAGCGGTACGAGGCGGAGCTCAGGGAGCTGCGGCGGCGGCTGGAGATCGCCGAGGCCAAGGCCGCGTACGCGAGCTGGAAGCTGGAGGCCACTCAGGCCAAGCGCACGTTCAAGCTGGGCGAGGCGCTGGGCTCGAAGAGCCCGGGGAAGATCGTCGAGGCGGTCAGGTCGAAGGAGAAGGCGCCGAAGCCGCCCGTCCCGGTCACCGAGGCGGCCGAGGTCGCGAACAACCGGCCGCCGCTGGTCGAGGTGCCGCCGGTGAAGTGGCCCGCCGGGCCGGTCAACAGGCCGGACCTGAAGGTCGCGGTGATCCTTGACGACTTCTCCAGAATGGCCTTCCGGTACGAGTGGGACCAGATCGAGTTCGGGCTCAAGGACTGGCCGGAGATCTTCGCGGACAAGCGGCCTGACCTGCTGTTCTGCGAGTCCGCCTGGCATGGCAACCAGGGTCGCTGGCGGTACCAGATGACCGGCACGAACGCGCCCAAGGAGCCGCTCAGGGACCTGGTCGCCTGGTGCAGGAGCGAGGGCATCCCGACGGTCTTCTGGAACAAGGAGGACCCGCCGAACTTCGACTTCTTCATCGACACGGCCAAGCTGTTCGACTACGTGTTCACCTGCGACGGTGACATGCTGCCGAAATATCGCGAAATTTTGGGACACGACAGGGTGGACGTGCTGCAGTTCGCCGCCCAGCCCCGCGTGCACAACCCGATCCAGCAGAAGCAGGGCCGCCTGCACGACGTGGTCTTCGCCGGGATGTACTTCCGCGACAAGCACCCCGAGCGCCGCGAGCAGATGGAGACCGTGCTCGACCCGGTCAGGGAGCTCGGCCTGCACATCTTCGCGCGCAACGGCGAGGTGGACGAGAAGTACGCCTGGCCGGAGAAGTACCGGCCGCACATCGTGGGCGAGCTGCCCTACGACCAGATGCTGGCCGCGTACCGGATGTACAAGGTCTTTCTCAACGTCAACTCGGTGCTCGACTCGCCGACCATGTGCGCCCGGCGGGTGTTCGAGCTGTCCGCCTGCGCCACGCCTGTGGTGTCGGGGTGGTCGCGGGCGATCGAGGAGACGTTCGGCGAGCTGGTGCCCATCGCCCGCGAGCCGATCGAGTCGTACAACCAGGTCCTACACCTGATCAACAGCCCCGAGCTGCGGGCCAGGATGGGGCACCTGGCGATGCGCGAGGTCTTCGACAAGCACCTGTTCTCGCACCGCGTGGACCAGATCCTGCAGAACCTCGGGCACCAGGTGGCGCCCAGGTCGCGCTCGATCTCGGTCGTGCTGCCCACCAACCGCGCCTCCCAGATCGAGCACGCGATCTCCTCGGTGGCCCGCCAGCTCCACCGTCCGCTGCAGCTCGTCATGGTGCTGCACGGCCTGGACATCGACCCGGTGGTGGTGGCGGACAAGGCCCGCATGGCGGGCATCTCGGACGTCGTGGTGCTCCCCGCCGACGCCTCGCTGTCGCTCGGCGCCTGCATGAACCTGGGCATCGCCGCCGCGGAAGGCGACCTGATCGCCAAGATGGACGACGACAACCTGTACGGGGACCACTACCTGTCAGACCTGGTGCGCGCGTTCGACTACTCGGACGCGGAGCTGGTCGGCAAGGGCGCGCACTACGCGTACTTCGAGGGCGGCAACACGACCATGTTGCGCCTGCCGGGGCTGGAGCACCGCTACTCGTTCCTGGTCCAGGGGGGCACGTTCCTCGGCAAGGCGGACATGTTCCGCTCGTACGGCTTCCCCGACCTCACCCGCGGCGAGGACACCCACCTCGTACGACGGCTGAAGGAGGACTCCGTCAAGATCTACTCGGCGGACCGCTTCAACTTCGTCTACTGGCGCAGCGCCGACACGTCGATGCACACCTGGCAGGCCGACCACATCAAGCTGACCCGCAACGCCCAGTTCTCCTTCGTCGGCCGCCCAGACTCACACGTACTTATCTAACGCCAGCGCCGGGCGCAGGGGCTTGCCCCCGCGTCCGGCGCTGGACTGCGGGACGCTTGCGTCCCGCAGTGGAAAGACGGGCGAAGCACCACGCTTTTTTTTGGGGGGGGCTTGCCCCCCGCGGGGTTATTTGGTGGCCCGTGCCAAATTCTGGTCGGCGAGGTGGGCCAGTTGGTACAGCCCCTGCGGCCGCACCCGCCGGCCGACCACGAGCATGCTCATGATCAGGGTGTCCCGCCTGATCATGATCGAGCCGATCTGGGCGTTCTGCTTGCCGCCCGTCGCCGTGGTGAGGTAGGCCCGCGACTGGTCGCCCTTGGCCGGCATGGCCAGGGTCCGCGTCCGGTAAGCGACCTGGGTGCCCGACACGTTCGCGGTGTAGGCGGCGCACCGCCGCGGCAGCACCGCGGGGAAGGCGGCCGACGGCATCGACACCACCGCCTGGGTGATGGAGCCGCGCTCCGCGGCGAACGCGATCACCGCGGCGGGCGCCTTGGCGACGTCCGGCTCGGCGGCGTCGAGCTGCGCGGCCCCCGCGCACTCCGGCCGCTGCAGCTTGGCCTGGCGGACCGCCGCCAGGCCCTGCTGGGTGGACTTGAGCGAGCCGAACGCGCCCAACTCCGGTCCGTACGCGACGCGCATGCCCTTCGGCGTCGGCAGCAGGGCGGCGCGCAGCCTGGCCGACTCGGTGGACGACGGCGACGGCGGCGCCGAGCGGGCGGGCGCCGAGACCTCCTCGCTGGACGAACAGCCGGTCATGGCCAGCATGCCCAGATCCATGGCCAGACATATACGAAAAACAGCTTTAAACATGAGTTCTCCAATTCACTCTGGCGTCATTCACGCGGGGGCAAGCCCCCGCGACCCCCCACAAGGCATAACCCAAAAGCCAGAAACGATGGAGGAATTTCGCGAGGGGCAAGCCCCTCACGAAACGCTAGAGGAAGTGGAGAGTAAGCAGCCGAGTAACGTCGCTATTCGCGGGATTCAGTGGTTTTACGAATGACTTCTGGTTCGACCCCATTAGGGGTTCCGCCGTTGAGCAGTGCCCGGGCCAGGCCCAGTCCGGTGCCGCCGAGCGTGAGCGCCTTGGCCAGTAGCTCTTCGACACCTTGCGCGCCGTTCAGCACCACCATGTGGTCCACGTTCCCGAACGCCTTCGCGCCCGCCTCGACGATCTCCGGCCAGTGCTCGGCGAGCTGCTGGGCGATGACCGCCTCCTGGTTCTCCTTCAGCGCCTGGGCCCGCGCCCTGATCGCCTGCGCCTCCGCCAGGCCCTTGGCCTGCGACGCCTCGGCCTCGGCCAGGCCCAGCGCCTTGGCCGCCGCGGCGCCGGCCAGCCCGCGGGCCTGGGCGGCCTGGGCCTCCGCCTCACCGGCTATCTTCGTGGCCGCTCCGGCCGCCTCGCCGCGCAGCCGTACCGACTCCGCCTCCGCGGCGGCGGCCAGCTTGACCTGGCTGGCCTGCGCGGCGGCGCGCAGCTCGGTCTCCCTGGCCTCGGCCTCCGCCTGGGCGATGCGGGCGTCCCGCTCGGCCTGGGAGAGCGTCACGGTCTCGTACGCCTTGGCGTCGGCGGGCTTGCGTACCTGCGACTGGAGCCGCTGCTCGGCGAGCTGGGCCTCCAGCTCGGCGGCCCTGGTCTCCTGGACCACCACCTCCTGGCGGGCGGTCGCCTCCGACAGCGGCCCCGCCTGGCGGGCGGTGGCCTGGGCGCGGTCGATCTCGGCCCGGTAGGAGGCCTCCTTGATCTGGGAGTCCCGCCGGGCGGCGGCCATGTTGGCGGCGGCGATCTGCTCGGCCTCGGTGGCCTCCTGGTCGCGCTGCGCCTGCGCGATGCGGGCGGTGGAGGCGACCTTGGCGGCATGCGGCTTGCCGAGGTTGACGATGTAGCCGGTCTCGTCGTCGATCTCCTGGATCTGCAGCGAGTCCACGATCAGGCCCAGCTTGCTCATCTCGTCGGCGGCCGAGGCCCTGGTCTCGCTGGTCAGGCGCTCGCGGTTGAGGATGAGGTCCTCGATGGTGAGGTTGCCGATGATCGAGCGCAGGTGCCCGGTGAACAGCTCGTGGATCGCGCTGGTCATGAAGTCCTGCTGGTCGAGGAAGCGGCGAGCGGCGTTGGCGATGGAGGACAGGTCGTCGCCGACCTTGTAGATCACCACGCCGCGGATGTGCACGGGGATGCCCTGCTGGGTGACGCAGGAGACCTGGAGGTTCGCGGCCCTGGTGTCCAGCCGCAGCCGCCTGGCCGCCTGGAACCCGGGCAGCACCGCCGCGCCCTTGCCGGTAATGATCTTGAAGCCGAGGCTGTCGACGCCGTCGGTGCGGCGGCGGGCGGCCAGGCCGGAGATGATCAGCGCCTCGTTGGGCTCGGCGACCCGCCAGACGGCCTTGAACAGCAGGATCAGAACGATGGCCGCGACGATGATGCCGCCGCCGGCGAGGTAGAGCTCGGGGGACATCGGAGGGTCTCCTTAGACGAGCGCTCTGGCCACGTACACGGTTCGCGGGGGGAAGTACTCGACCACGATCACGATGGATCCGGTGGTGAACTCCTCGTCGGGCACGCTGGGGTGAGCGTAGAACGCCTCGACGCCGCCTCTGATGGGGATCATGACCTCGCCGACGAGCCCCGGGCCGATCTTTCCTGTGACCCTGCCCTGCTTGCCGACCACCGGACTCCCCCCGTCGTGATATTCCGGACGCTACTCCAACGGGGCATTCGCGGTAATAGGCCGCGCAAAATGTTTCCCGAAGCGCTGCGCGCCCCTGCGCGGCTTTTAGCCGGACTGATGATGATCGCGCCATGTGCTCGACTCCATGCGACCCAGGGATGAGCCCGGCCATTCACCGCCGCGACTCGGCCATGAGCACTCTGGGGAGCATGTTCGCTCAAGGGGCGGCTGAGACGCCTCAGGACGCCGCGTACCCGCCCATGCCGTTCAATGTGCGGGGCGGCGCCCCTGAGACGCTCAGCGGGCCGCACGCGCCGCGGGACAGCCGCTTCCGCCGGTACGCGGGGCGGGCGCGATGAGACCGTGGTCGCGGATCTTCCTGATCGGATTCGTCCTGTGGCTGGCAACCGTGATCGTCACGGCCGGGACCGGGAACTCCAACCTGGTGCCGACCGTGGTGTTGTTCGGCAGCTTCCTGGTCCCCGTGACGTTCGTGGTCTGGGCGTACGGGCGGGGCCGCTCACCGCAGGTCACGGTCGAGTTGCTGTTCATCGCGTTCGTGGTGGGCGGCGTGCTGGGCGTGCTGGGCGCCTCGGTGCTGGAGAGCCTGCTGATCCGGCCGTCGATCGTGATGTACGTGCTGGTCGGCCTGATCGAGGAGGGCGCCAAGCTGGCCGCCCTGCTGTTCGTCACCAGACGCCTGACCAGCCGCACGATCAGGGACGGCATCGTGCTGGGTGCGACCGTCGGATTCGGCTTCGCCGCCTTCGAGAGCGCCGGGTACGCCTTCAACGCCCTGTTCACGGCGGAGGGCCTGTCGCTGACCCAGGTCGTCGAGACCGAGGTGCTGCGCGGCATCCTGACCCCCGTCGGGCACGGCCTGTGGACAGCGATACTCGGCGGCGTGTTGTTCGGCGCGGGCGGCCGGCTCACGGCTCCCGTCGTGCTGAGCTATCTGGGCGTCTCGCTGCTGCACGCGCTGTGGGACTCGATGTCGGCCATCGCGATCGCGATCACGCTGGTGCTGACGGGCCAGCGGTGGCAGTTCGAGTTGCTGCGGATCGGCCGGGTGCCGCACGTGAGCGCGTGGCAGGTGCACGTGTACACGCTGATCAACTGGGCGGGACTCATCGCGATCTCGCTGGTAGCGCTGCTCTGGCTGTGGACGATCATCGTTGCGGGCCGTCGCAAGCCCGAGATCTTGCACCAATAATCACGGTAATGAACGTGTTCCTCCCACTGCGCCAGACGCATAATCGGTGCTAGTCTCCTGTGCGATCTTCCGGAGGTGTATTTACACAAGGTGTGGAAATGCCCCCGACTCGAGGTTGGGACATGGGCTCGCGAAACCGGTCAATTCGGTTCAAGATCTTCCTATTGCTACTGCTACCCCTCCTGTCTCTGAGCGCGCTCTGGGGTTTCGTCCTCAACCTCACCATGGGCGACGCCCAGTCACTGCTCCGCGCGAACACGCTGTACCAGACTCTCGGTGTCACCTCCACCGACCTGGGATTACAGTTGCAGGCCGAACGCGTGCGCTCCGCGGAGGCGCTCACAACGCGTGAGCTCACCGAGGCGCTCGGCGGCCAGCGCGCCCGCACCGACCGGTCGGTGGGCGACTTCCGGCAGGCCGTCACGGAGGCCGGCGACGCGGTCGGCGACGATCTCCGCGTCCCGCTCGACGCCCTGAACGCCGCCCTCGACCGGCTCGGCCCGATCAGAGCCGACATCGACGGCGGCATCAGCTCCCGCCTGGCCGGACTGAACGAGTACAACCACATCCTCGACTCGATCTTCCTCCTCTACGACCACCTGGTCTCCGTCTCCGACCTGGCGATCTTCCAGCAGGCGTCCTCGCTGCAGGCCATGGGCATGGCCAGGGAGTACATCGCCAGGGAGCACGCCCTCGTCATCGGCGCGCTGACCGACCAGCGGCTCACCGAGCCTGAGACGGCGGCCTTCACCGAGTACGCGGCCTCCAGGAAGTTCCTGCACGCGCGCGGGCTCGCCGGGCTCGACGTGCAGCTGCGCAGGCCGTACGAGCAGGTCTTCGCCACCGAGCCGTTCCTGACCTTCGTCACCATGGAGTCGCGGATCGTCAAGACCGGCGCGCCGCCTCCCGAGGCCGACGGCTGGCACGACGCCGTGGACAAGCTCACCTCCCGGCTCGACCAGCTCGGCGTCAGCGAGTCCGAGGCCCTGGCCACGCGTACGTCGGAGGCCGCCACCTCCACCGTGGTCGAGATCTCCGTCGCGGGCGGCCTCGGCTTGATCGCGGTGCTCGCGTCGATCATCATCTCTGTACGCTTCGGTCGTCGCCTGGCCGCAGAGCTGGCCGGGCTGCGCTCCGCCGCGGTCGAGCTGTCGCAGCAGCGGCTGCCCGACATCGTGCGGCGGCTGCGCAGGGGCGAGGACGTCGACGTGCGGAAGGAGGCCAAGGCGATCAAGGTGAGCGGTTCCGCCGAGATCATCGACGTGGCCAGGGCCTTCGGCTCCGTGCAGCGCACCGCCGTGACGGCCGCCGTCGGGCAGGCCGCGCTGCGGCGCGGGGTCGGCCAGGTCTTCCTCAACCTCGCCCGGCGCAAGCAGGGCCTGCTGCACCGCCAGCTCGCGCTGCTGGACGGCATGCAGCGCCGTACGCACGATCCCGACCGGCTGGAGGAGCTCTTCCGCCTGGACCACCTGACCACCCGCATGCGGCGGCACGCCGAGAGCCTGATGATCCTTTCCGGCTCCGCGCCCGGCCGTGCGTGGCGCAAGCCGGTGCCCGTGATCGACATCGTCCGGGCCGCGGTCGCCGAGGTCGAGGACTACACCAGGGTCGCCGTCGAGGCGATGCCGGTCAGCGCGTTCGACGGGACCGCCGCGGCCGACCTCACCCACCTGGTGGCCGAACTGGTCGAGAACGCCACCATCTACTCGCCGCCGGACACCATGGTCCAGGTGCGCGGCGACCTGGTGAGCAACGGCTACGCCATCGAGGTGGAGGACAGAGGGCTCGGGTTGCCGGACGGCGAGTACGCCGGGTACAACGCGCTGCTGACCGCTCCGCCCGAGTTCGACCTGGCCGACAGCGACAGGCTGGGCCTGTTCGTGGTGGCCAGGCTGGCCGAACGGCACGGGATCAAGGTGCTGCTGCGGCGCTCGCCCTTCGGCGGCACGACGGCCATCGTGCTCGTGCCGCGCACCCTGGTGAGCGACCAGGCGGCGCTGGCGGCCGGCGACGGCGACGACAAGACCGCGCTGCCCAGCCGTACGAGGAAGAAAGCGCTCGCGGTGGTCACCTCGGGCACCCACGCCGGGCTGCCCAGGCGCGTGCGTCAGGCCAATCTGGCGCCGCAGCTCAAGGAGGCGCCCTCGGAGCCGGAGCAGCCCGAGGCGGCGCCACCCGAGCCGGAGGAGCAGGCCGAACGCTCTCCCGAAGAGGTACGCGACCTGTTCTCCGCCTTCCAGCGGGGAGCCCAACGCGCCCGAGAAGACGCCTCTGAGGAGGGGCCATGACTAAGGGGGATGCATGAGTGTGCCGACCACCAACACCGGTGAGCTGAACTGGCTGCTGGACGACCTCGACACCAGGGTCGCCGCGGTGCGCCAGGCGGTCATCTTGTCGACCGACGGCCTCGCGATCGGTTACTCCAAGGGATTGATCCGGGAGGACGCCGAGCACCTGTCGGCGGTGGCGGCCGGGTTCCAGAGCCTGGCCCGGGGCACCGGACGCCATTTCGGCGGCGGCGACGTGCGGCAGACCATTGTGGAGATGGAGTCGGCGTTCCTGTTCGTCACCGCGGCGGGACAGGGCACCTGCCTGGCCGTGATCGCCGAGGCGAACGTGGACGTCGGCCACATCGCCTACGAGATGGCGATGCTGGTCAAGCGGGTGGGTCAGCACATAACCACCAACCCGCGCGCTGGAGCGTCATGAGCGATGGCCCGCAGTGGTTCGATGAGGAGGCGGGGCCCGTTGTCCGGCCTTATGCTCTCATCCGCGGCCGCACGCACTCCTCAGGGGACGCGTACGACCTCGTGGCAACCGTGCGCGCCATCGGCGACCCGTCTGGCGAGCTCGGTCCTGAACAGCAACTCATCCTGCGGGCGGCTCGTAGCCCGATCTCGGTGGCCGACCTGGCCGTCGAACTCGACCTGCCCGTCGGCGTCGTCCGGGTCCTGCTCGGCGATCTGCGTGACCACGGCCTCATCTCGGTGACGTCGCCCTCGGCTGGAGGGTCGCGCTCGAACGAGCGCATTCTCAAGGAAGTGATCAATGGACTCCGTGCTCTCTGAGGACCCCGTCGCGCTGAAGATTCTCATCGCAGGGGGGTTCGGCGTCGGCAAGACCACACTGGTCGGGTCGGTCAGCGAGATCAAGCCGCTGCGCACGGAGGAGGTGCTGTCCGACCGCGGGATCGGCGTCGACGACCTCGACGGCGTGGACTCCAAGACCACCACGACCGTGGCGATGGACTTCGGCCGCATCACGATCCGCGACGGGCTGGTGGTGTACCTGTTCGGGACGCCCGGGCAGGAGCGGTTCTGGTTCATGTGGGATGAGTTGTCCTACGGCGCGCTGGGCGCGGTCGTGATCGCCGACACCCGGCGGCTGACCGACTGCTTCCCGTCCGTCGACTACTTCGAGCAGCGCGGCACGCCGTTCGTGGTGGCCGTCAACTGCTTCGACGGCGCGAGCCGGCACAGCGTCGAGGAGGTGCGCATCGCGCTGGACCTGGACGACAACGTCCCGGTGCTGCTCTGCGACGTGCGGCGGCGGGCCTCGGCCAAGGAGGTCATGATCGCGCTGGTCGAGCACTCCCTGAGGACGCTCACGTCCGCCAACTAACGGTCCATCTCAGAGCGCTCAGAGCGCTCTGAGGCCCTGGATCACCTCTTGGAGCAGGCTCTCCGTCGGTGTGGCGGCCTTGTCGCGCGGCGGGCGCACCGTGACCAGGCCGTGCTCGAGCAGGTCCCCCAGCAGCACCCTGACCACGCCGACGGGCAGGCCCAGCTCCGAGGCGACCTCGGCGACCGGCCTGGTCTGTCCCGCCACGTAGCTCAGCAGCCGCCGGTGCTGGACGCCCAGCTCGGCCTTGGCCGGAGCCGGCAACCCCGTCGAGACGACGGTCGCCAGCAGGTCGAGCGCCGCGGACGTGGGCTTGGTACGCCCGCGGGCGACCGCGTACGGCCGCACGACGGGCCCCGCCTCCTCGTCGACCCACTCGTGCTCGCGGCTCACGATCGAGATCCCCCGTCCTGATCACTGTCCTGCCGCCCGCGCTGCCAGCCGGACTGGAGCGAGGAGAGCAACGCCCTGGTCTCCTCGGGTGAGCGTTCCTCGGCCGGCGGCGCGGGGGGCGGCGCCTGCTTGAGCCGCGGCGGGAGATTCGCCTGCCGTTCGCGCTGCGGCAGGCCCGGCTGCCGCTCGCGGCGGGGCGGCTCCGGGTCCTGCTGCGGCAACGCGTGGGTGCCGGTGTTGCGCTTGCTGGTACGCACCCGGCGCGGCAGCTCGTCCGTACCCGTGGGCGGCTCCTGCCTGATGACCGACACCGAGACGGACTCGAACTCCAGCGGCTGCACCGGGGTCACCATGGGTTCGACCAGCGATCCCGGCACGAGCACGATGGCCGTCGTGCCGCCGTACGGGGAGGGCTTGAGCGTCACCTTGATGCCGTGCCTGGACGCGAGCATGCCGACCACCGCGAACCCCAGCCGTTCCGTCTGCGCGGGGTCGAACTCCGGCGGGCTGGCCAGGCGGTCGTTGATGGCCCTGCGAGTGGGCTCGTCCATGCCCAGGCCGCGGTCCTCGACCTCGACGGCGAAGCCCCTGCCGACCATCTCGCCGCGCACGGAGACCTCGTTCCCCGGGGAGGAGAAGGTGGTGGCGTTCTCGATCAGCTCGGCGAACAGGTGCATGAGGTCGGCCACCGCCGCGCCGGAGACGCCGCACTCGGGCATCGGGTAGACGCGTACCCGGGTGTACTCCTCGACCTGGGCGGCGGCGCCGCTCAGCACGTCCTCCATCGGGATGACGCCGCGCCACCTGCGGCCCGCCGCGCCACCCGAGAGCAGTACCAGGCCCTCGGCGTGGCGGCGCATGCGGGTGGTCAGGTGGTCGAGCTTGAACAGCCGCTCCAGGGCCTCCGGCTCCTCGGTCTGCCGCTGCATCTCATCCAGCAGCCTGAGCTGGCGCTGCAGCAGCGACTGGCTGCGCCTGGCCAGGTTGCGCAGCGCCTCGGACACGCCCTCGCGCAGCCTGGCCTGCTCGACGGCCGCGTCCACGGCCGTGCTCTGCACGCTGTCGAACGCCGAGGCCAGGTCGCTGACCTCGCTGGTGGCGTTGTGGCCCACCTTGATGGGCGGCGCCTCGGCCCCGATGTCCACGTTCTCGCCCTTGCGCAGCTTCGCCACGACGTCGGGCAGCCTGATCTCCGCCAGGTCCAGCGCGGTACGGCGGAGCGTCGCCAGCTCACGGGTGATCCTGCGGCCGACCCGGACCGAGATGAAGACGGAGAACACGACCGCGATCAGGCCGAGCGCGCCCGCGACGACGGCCCGCACCAGCACGCCCATGCCCGCGGGCTCCATCCTGGCCCGCAACTTCTCGCCGGTGTTCCTGACGCCCTGGGTGAACTCCTTCTCCACCTGGTCGGCGATGCCCCGCCAGAGTTGGACGTCCACCGGCTGGCCCGCGACGTAGCTCTCCAGGAGGTTCTCCATGGTGACGTACCGGGGCGAGTAGTACAGCTTCTCGAACGGGGCCCGCAGTTCGGTGTCGAGGTTGGCCAGCGCCTTCGGGAACAGGTACGTCCTGGAGCCGTCGATCCCGGCCAGCAGGTGGACGTCGTGCATGCTCGCCCTGCCGTTCGAGGCGACGAGCAGGGCGTTCTCGCGGTTGAGCAGCTCGCGTACCTCGTCGGCGGCGATCAGGCCCTGCGCCTGGAGCGCGAGCTCGAGGTCGGTGCTGACCGTCAGCCTGGAGTACAGGAGGTGGACCTCGTCGGAGATCTTCGCGTACTCGGTGACGAGGCCGCCGGGGGTGAGCCTGCGCTCGTCCACCTTTCGCCTGATGTCCGGCAACTGGTCGATCGTGCCGATCAATGTCTGGAGCTGGGTCCGCATGTCCGGCGTGAGCGCCGACTGCGTGTCCTCGGACAGCGCCCGCTCGCGCAGCGTCTTCCTGCCGGTGTCGACCTTGGCCCTGGCCTTGGTCAGGATGTCCGGGTCCTGGACCGTGCCCGCGAGCCGCTCGGCCGAGGCCAGGCGCTCGGCCTGGAGGTCGGAGACCAGATTGTCGGTCTGGACGATGACCCCTGACCAGATGGTCTCGACCTTCAGCAGGTTGAGAGCCTCACCCGACGTGGTGCTCGCGGCGAAGCCCCAGAGCGCGATCAGGGAGACCAGGGGGATGACGAGCAGCGTCGAGATCTTGAATCTGATGGATCTGCCCGATGCCATGACACCTGCTCCCGGATAGAAGATCGCGGGAGAGAATAGCACCGAAACAGATGGTTTTAAGATCGACTAGCGAGAAATCTGTGGTATGTCGGGAAATTTACAGCCTTGGCCCGTCTTGGGAGCCAGGCGAGCCGCGCCAGCCACCCCGCAAGCACCGCCAGCAACGCCACTTCGGCGCCCAGCAACAGCCGCTCGACGAGCCCGATCATCACCCCGTCGCCCGGCATGGCCACGTACGTGATCGCCAGCAGCCCGAACCCGCCGGCCAGCGCCACCCACTCCACGACCCTCGCCACGGGCTTCCACCGGGCGTCCGCGGCCAGCCGGGGAACCAGCAGCGCGCCGGCGGCCGGGAGGCTGACGAAGGCCGCTATGGACACGTACCTGTGGATCTGGGCCGCCAAGGTGAGGTCCTCGCCGATGGGTGTGGTCGGGATGACCGCGGCCACCACCAGCGCTCCCGACCACACCATCAGCAACCGCTCGGGCAGGCCCCTGATGGGCGCCCCCGCGGTCCGCAACCCCGCCAGCAACGCCAGGGACCCGATCCCGAGCACCGCCATCGCGACCTCCGTGACGCCCCCGCGGTCGGACACGGCGTACTCGCTCACGGTCACGTTCATGGGGTCGAGGTAGGGGTCGGGGCCGAACTGGCCGACCACTATCGCGACCACCGAGAACACGATCGAGGCACAGGCGATCAGGGGATAGAGCCTCTTAGCCGCTTCCAGGGGGTTCACGGAGCTCTTGGGCGTCATGACACCCACTCTCCCGCCCCCACCCCGTCCCCCACATCCGGCCCACCCCCGACTCATCCCTGATCCCACCCTGAGTCCGTGCCCTCTTCTCTCCGCTTCTCTCCGCCCTCGCCGGGCTCGGGCGCTTTTTTCTTGTACGGCGGAGCACGGTGGGCACCACCCACCGACGCGCGTGACCCGCATTCCAGGGAGACACTTACCGACATCACCGCCACCCCGCCGTAACGGCGCCCGGGCACCGACCACTTCGCACGAGTCAGGCACCACCCGCGCCCCGCCGCACGCCGACCCGCCCTGAAGCCGGTTTCAGGGCGAGGGACGTGTCAGTCGAGTATGTGTGTCGTGGCCCGGGCGTAGCGGGTGCGGATTTCGGGGAGGGCCTCGCCCTCGTACGTCTTCGTGTCCTCCGAGCGCCAGTCCGGTGTCGTGAGGAGGGTGGCGGCCTGGTGGGCGGCGCCGTTGGCGACGTATTCGGCCGGGGGTGGCACCGTGATCGGGACGCCGAAGATCGTGGGAGCGATGCGGCGGACCGCCTCCGAGCGGGCCGCGCCGCCGATCAGCAGCACCCGTTCCGGTCGCGTCCCCATCGCGTCCAGGCCATCGGCGAGGCCGCACAGCATGCCTTCGATGGCCGCCCGGGCCAGGTGGGCCGGGGTCGAGGTGGCCAGCGTGAGCCCGTGGATCGAGCCCGTCGCGGTGGGCCGGTTGGGAGTGCGCTCGCCCTCCAGGTACGGCACCAGCGTCAGCCCGTCCGCACCCGGCGGCGCCTGGAGCGCGAGGTCGCTCAGCTCGTCGAGTCCGACCCCGGCGATGCGGGCGGCGGCGTCCATGACCCTGGCGGCGTTGAGCGTGGCCACCAGCGGCAGGAAGCGCCCCGTGGCGTCGGCGAAACCGGCGACCGCGCCCGTGGGGTCGGTGCTGGGCGACTCGGTGACCGCGAACACGGTGCCGGACGTGCCCAGCGAAACCACGACGTCACCCGGCCGCGCGCCCACGCCGAGCGCGGCGGCCATGTTGTCGCCCGTCCCCGGCGCGATCAGCACCCGCCCGGCACCCCCGGTGGCGGCGCCGACCTCGTCCGCCGGTCCCAGCACCCGGGGCAGCAGCGGGACCGACCCGAACGCGGCCTTGAGGATGTCCGTGCGATAGGCGCCCGTCGCCGGGGACCAGTAGCCCGTGCCCGAGGCGTCGCCCCGGTCCGTGGTGAGGTGGTCGAGCGGTGGCAGCGGCGCGTCTACCCAGGACGACGCATCCGGGGATCCCGAACCCAGCGCGCCCGCCAGGCGCCACGTGAGCCAGTCGTGGGGCAGGCACACCGCCGCCGTGCGCCGGGCGTTCTCCGGCTCGTGCTCGGCCAGCCAGCGCAACTTCGTCACCGTGAACGACGCCACGGGCACCAGGCCCACCGCGTCGGCCCACGCCTGCGGCCCGCCCAGCTCCGCTGTCAGGTCGAGTGCGGCCTGGGCGGAGCGGGTGTCGTTCCAGAGCAGGGCCTCGCGTACGACGTTTCCGGCCTCGTCCAGGCAGACCATGCCGTGTTGCTGGCCGGCCACGCTGATGACCGCCACGTCGTCCAGGCCGCCGGCCTCTTCGAGGGCTCGCAGAAACGCGGCCCACCAGTGCGACGGGTGCACCTCCGTGCCGTCGGGATGCGCGGCCCGGCCCTGGCGCACCAGCGCGCCCGTCTCCGCGTCCCGAATGACGACCTTGCAACTCTGCGTCGAGGAATCGACCCCAGCGACCAGCGTCACCCACGAACTCCTAACACGTGCTCCAGCGCCAGCTGGTTGAGATGGGTGAAGTGGTAGCCGCGCCGGGCCGCCACCTCAGGATCGAAGTCGTCTCCGGCGAGGTCGGCCAGGGTCTCGCCGCGGTTGAGCGTGGGCAGGCCGAGCTCGTCGACGCGGGAGGCACGCAGCGCCTCCCGAACCTCCGGATCAGCCCGGAAATTTCGTGCTTTATCGCGAAGAATCAGGTATGTCCGCATATTAGCGGCGGCGGACACCCACACATCGGCGGGGTCCTCCGTGCGCGACGGCTTGTAGTCGAAGTGCCGCGGCCCGTCGTAACCGCCGTGCTCCAGCAGGTCCACCAGGAAGAAGGCGCTCAGCACGTCGCCGTGCCCGAACACCAGGTCCTGGTCGAACCGGGGCCCGTGCTGCCCGTTGAGGTCGATGTGGAACAACTTGCCGTGCCACAACGCCTGCGCGATGCCGTGCACGAAGTTGAGCCCGGCCATCTGCTCGTGGCCCACCTCGGGGTTGAGTCCCACCATTTCCGGATGTTCCAGCTCGCCGATGAAGGCCAGCGCGTGCCCGATCGTGGGCAGCAGGATGTCACCACGGGGCTCGTTGGGCTTGGGCTCGATGGCGAAGCGGATGTCGTAGTCGCGCTCGCGCACGTAGCCGCAGAGCAGGTCGATGGCCTCCTTGTAGCGCCCGAGCGCCGAGCGGACGTCCTTGGCCGCGTCGGACTCGGCCCCCTCCCTGCCGCCCCAGCACACGTAGGTGCCGGCGCCCAGCGAGGCGGCCAGGTCGAGGTTGCGCATGACCTTGCGCAGCGCGTATCGCCGCACGTCACGGTCGTTGCTGGTGAAGGCCCCGTCGCGGAAGACGGGGTGGGTGAACAGGTTCGTGGTGGCCATGGGCACTTTCAGCCCGGTCTCGGCAAGCGCTTTCCTGAACGCCGCGATGGCCCGGTCGCGATCTGGTTCGACCGCCAGCAGGTCGTCGTCGTGGAAAGTGACGCCGTAGGCCCCCAGCTCGGCCAGCCGATGCACGCTCTCCACGGGGTCGAGTGGCGCCCGAGCGGCGTCCCCGAAAGGATCGCGCGCCTGCCAGCCGACCGTCCACAGACCGAAGGTGAATCGATCGTCAGGGGTTGGCTCGTACATATCTTGATGCTCCCCTGGTGATCAGTTGTTCACAAGCCCGAGGGATCGCGCCCGACGCTGATCTCCTCGGCGATCTTGCGGATCTCCGCCACCTCGAGGCCGGGAGCCTTGGGCAGGTGGCGCAGCAACGCGTCCATCACCACCGGCACAGGCTGGCCCGCGAACCGGCCCGCGATCCCGTGGACCGCCCTGAACAGCGCCTCTTCGGTGTCGTGCATCGGCATCTCCTTGTTCGGGTACCCGGAGAACGCTACGGCCTCGGCCCGACAGTTTTCGCGCTACCCCTCCAGCGTGTTCCTGACCGCCGGGCAAATCGACGTACCCGCTCAGGCGTCAGCGGATCGAACCCCGCAAATTAGTTGAACCCTCATATACTTGAGCTGGGACTCCGTCGAAAGGGGACGCCATGCCCGTCCAGCGGCTCAACCACGCGGTCCTTTACGTCCGTGATGTGGAGCGCAGCGTCACCTTTTACCGCGAGGCCCTCGGTTTCGACGTCGTCATGGGCATGCGGGGCGCCGCCTTCCTGCAGGCTCCCGGCTCGTCGAACGACCACGACCTGGGCCTGTTCGAGATCGGCGCGAACGCGGCTCCCTCGCCGGCCGGGCGCACCTCCGTCGGCCTTTACCACCTGGCGTGGGAGGTCGACACCCTGGACGAGCTGGAGCGCGTCGCGGCCAAGCTGACCGAGCTCGGCGCGCTGGTCGGCGCCTCCGACCACGGCACGACCAAGGCGCTGTACGCGAAGGACCCCGACGGGCTGGAGTTCGAGGTGTCGTGGCTGGTGCCGGCCTCGCTGCTCACCGACGAGGTCCTCGCCGCGCGGTCCAGCATCCGCCCGCTCGACCTGACCGCCGACAAGGAGAGGTACGGCGCCCAGACCAGGGGCGGCGTCGGCGTGTCGATCCCGGCCTGAAGGTACCGTGGGCAGTAGCTCTTTATTCCACGGAGACTTTCAACGCAAAAGCTGTAAACGCAGAAGCTTCCACGGAAACCACCACGGAGAGCTTTCACGGAGAACGGTCATGCCAAGCGATCCTGATCACGTGCTCGACGCCATCGACGGCGTGGTCGACGAGTGGGAGACGCTGAGCGCCGACGCCATGCGGTGGGCGCCTCCCGAGCACAAGAGTCCCGATTTCATGTCCGAGGTGACCGAGATCTTCGGTCCGCTCGTCAACGCGTTCTCGCAGGCGCTGCGCCCGGTCAGCGACGCGTTCGAGCGTGTCATGCACGCGCTCGACGATGACGACGACCGGCCCGGTCAGAGCGGCTAGCCCGGGTCCGGCAGCGCAACTCAGGCGACCCGCAGGGGACGCAGCGCGCCGGTGAGTTTGGCCAGTTCGGCGAGCATGGCGTCGGCGGCGGAGTTCATCACGTCGTTGGGCTGCAGGGTGCCGTCCTCGCCGATGAACTGCGCGTAGAACGGGATGTTCACCGCCTCCAGCACCGGGATCATCTTCAGCGTGCTGGTGACCTGGCGCAGGCTGTGCGTGGCGCGGGTGCCGCCGGAGACCCCGCCGTAACTGACGAAGCCGGCCGCCTTGTGCTGCCACTCCTGGTGCAGGTAGTCAAGGGCGTTCTTCAGCACGGCGTTGAAGCTGTGGTTGTACTCGGGGGTCACGAACACGTACGCGTCGCCCCGGTCAATGGTGGTGCTCCACTCCTTGGTGTGGGCGTTCACGTACTGCTTGAGCCTGGGGTGGTTGGGCTCGTCGAGGAACGGCAGCCCGACCTCGGCCAGATCGATCAGCTCCACCTGGAAGCCGCCCGCCTCCACGGCCCTGCCGTGGAACCAGTCGGCCACGGTAGGCCCCGCGCGACCCGGACGGGTGCTGGCGACGATGATCTGCAGAACGGGCTTGTCCATGACTGCTCCTAGATGCTCGTGAGGTAGCTGCTCAACATTATTGAGTAACTAAACATTCCTTAGCAAATGCTAGGATCGGACCCGTGAGCCTCACCTCCGTCTGCGTCCGCTTCCACACCGCCCTGGAGCTGATCGGCGCCCGCTGGTCGGGAGCGGTGATCCACATGATCTTCAAGGGCGCCCACCGTTACGCCGACCTCAAGGCGGCCATTCCCGGCATCAACGACACGATGTTGGCCCGGCGCCTGCGCGAGCTGGAGGACGCCGGGCTCATCGAGCGCCGCGTGCTGGCCACGTCGCCGGTGCGGGTCGAATACCACCTGACCGAGATGGGCAAGGAGCTGCGCCCGGTGCTGGACGAGCTGGTGACGTGGGCGCACAAGTGGATCCCGCTGCCGGAGGCCAAGTCCGCCTAGCTCACTCGTGGCGGCGGGCTCGTCCGCGACCTGGCCAGGGCGATCGGCGCGTGGAAAACCTGGAGAGTACGCAGCCCGGGATCGTTAGACTTCTCGGCATGACCTGGCGACATTGATCCATAACCAGGGGCCGGCGCGGGACGCGCGGGCCTCCGAGGCGACCAGCACTCGGAGTCCCCTACTCGTCCCCCTGGAAGGCCTCACATGCTGGTCGTGACGCTGTATGTCTACACGTTCCTCGGCGAATTCATCCTGCTCTATCCGGTCTACACGCTGCTGTTCATCGACACCGGATTATCGGTCGCGGAGACCTCTTCCCTGTTCGTCATCTGGTCGGTGACGGGCATGGTGCTGGAGGTGCCGTCGGGCGCCTGGGCCGACGCGGTGTCCAGACGCCTGATCCTCTGCCTGGGCCCGCTCCTGGCCGGCCTGGGCTACGCGCTGTGGCTGACCTTCCCGTCCTACTGGGCGTTCGCGTTGGGTTTCGTGCTCTGGGGCGCCGAGGGGGCGCTGGTCTCCGGCGCGTACGAGGCCCTCGCCTACGAGGAGCTGGAGCGGCGCGGCGAGCAGGGCCGCTACGCCACGGTCATGGGCCGGGCCACCTCCGTCGGCCTCGTCGCCAACGCGGCGGCGATCGGCCTGGCCGTGCCCGTCTTCGCGGCAGGCGGCTACCTCGCCATCGGGGCGGCCAGCGTACTGGCCTGCGTTCTGTGCGCGGCCACGGCGCTGGCGCTGCCCGAGCACAGGACGCGCGGCGGCACGGACGGTGGTTACCTGGCGATCCTGAAGGCGGGAATCAGGGAGGCGCGCACGGATCGCGGAGTGCTGAACGCGCTGCTGCTGGTCTCCTTCGTGACGGCGATCTGGGGAGCGTTGGAGGAGTACGTCCCTTTCCTGGGGGCCGAGACAGGGGTGGCCAAGACGGCGATCCCCTTGCTGATCCTCGTGGTATGGATCGGCGCCACGGCGGGCGGCCTGCTGTCAGGGGCCGCGCAACGCCTGCCCGCCCGCTGGTACGCCCTGACGATCGGGCTGGCGGCACTGGCCATGGCCGCGGGGGCGATCAGCGGCCACCCGGCCGGGTTCCTGCTGATCGCCGTGGCCTTCGGGGCGTTCCAGCTGACCGGGGTGGTGGCCGACGTGCGGCTCCAGGAGCGGATCACCGGCGCGGCGCGGGCCACCGTGACGTCCGTCGCCGGCCTGGGCGTCAACCTGGTCACGCTCGCGGTCTATGTCACCTATGGGGCGGCCTCGTCTCACCTGTCACACGGCATGACGTTCGCCCTCCTGGTCCTGCCGTACGTGGCCATCGCCGTCCTGGCGGCCCCCAAGACAAGAGGTCAGTAGCGGGACACGCCGGCCGCGCTCAACGGCGTGGCCGGCACCGCCGTACCGGCGCCATAACACCGAAGTAGGGGTTCTTTGGTATCTAAGCAGGATTCGCACAAACCGTTAACTTGACAGCACCCCCATACGAGGAGTGCACATGTTGAGTAAACGCTCGGCGGTGGCAGGTGCCGTCATCCTGGCCGCCTGCCTGGCCACCCCTCTGAGCCCCGCAGCAGCTGATCCGGCTCCTCAAGCGGCCGCCCCCACGGCTCCCCCGCAGGTGATCGACGCGCTCGAACGCGACCTCGGCCTCTCCGAGGCGCAGGTCGTCACCCGGCTCTCCAACGAGGAACGCGCGGCGGCCGTCGAGTCGAACCTGACCACCTCGTTAGGAGCCTCGTTCGGCGGCGCCTGGCTGAACGACGACGCCTCCAAGCTCCTGGTCGCCACCACCGACCCCGGCACCACCGCCACCATCGAGTCGCAGGGCGCGCAGCCCGTGGTCGTCCCGCGTTCGATGGCCCAGCTCAACTCGGTCATGCAGCAGCTCGACCAGGCCCCGAAGCAGGCCAGGGCCGCGGCGGCCCTCTGGTACGTGGACGTCAAGTCGAACACCGTCGCCGTCCAGGCGCCCACGGTGGAGGCCGCCGAGGCCCTCGCCACGGCCGCGGGCGTGGACAAGAGCGCGGTCACCGTGTCGGCGACCGCCGAGCGGCCGATGACGTTCATCGACATCGTCGGCGGCGCCCCCTACTACATCGGCTCCAGCCGCTGCAGCGTCGGCTTCTCCATCACCAGGGGCAGCACGCCCGGCTTCGTCACCGCCGGGCACTGCGGCCGGGCCGGCTCCAGGACCACCAACCCGACGGGCACCTTCCAGGGCTCGTCCTTCCCCGGCAACGACTACGCCTGGGTCGCCGCCCCGGGCAACACCGCACAGCCGTGGGTACGCGGCTCGGGCGGCTCGACCGTGATCGTCCGCGGCTCCACCCAGGCCGGGGTCGGCTCGTCCATCTGCCGCTCCGGCTCGACCACCGGCTGGCGCTGCGGCCTCATCCAGCAGCACAACGCCAGCGTCACGTACCCGCAGGGCACCGTCTCCGGCCTGACCCGCACCAGCGCGTGCGCCGAGCCGGGCGACTCCGGCGGCTCGTTCATCTCGGGCAACCAGGCCCAGGGTGTGACGTCCGGCGGCTCGGGCAACTGCAGCGTCGGCGGCACGACGTACCACCAGCCGGTCAACGAGATCTTGAGCGTTTACGGGCTCGCGCTCCGTACCGGCTGACCCAAACCCGCGCAGCGTGTCCACCGGCCGGGCACGCTGCGCGGCTTTCACCGCGATCGCCCGGCTCCAGGCGGCCGGTGCCGCCCTCGACACCGTCATCGGCCGCGGCGCCTGATTTTTCCGCGTGGCGATGAGTTTTCCGCTTGTGTCGAGTCTGTCGTTCTGAAAGCACGTGAACGACAGAGGAGTTCGCGATGAAGCGACCCATCCTGGGCAGCCTGCTGCTGTCCAGCACCGACCCGGAACGGCTGCGTACCTGGTACGCCGCCGCCCTCGATCCCGAGGAGAACACCGACGTCAACGAGTACCGGGTGCTCAAGTTCGGCGACTTCCACCTGCTCATCGACACGCGGGCGGACGTGGCCGACAAGAATCCCGAGCCCGGCAGGGTGATACTGAACTTCGACGTGGCCGACGCCCGCGCCATCGCGACCCGCATGGAGAACGCGGGTGTTTCGTGGCTGGCCCAGCTCGAAGACCGTGACGGCAGCCTGTTCGCGACCGCGATCGACCCGGACGGCAACTACGTACAGATCATCCAGCTCAGCGAGGCGCATCGAGCGGCCATGTGACCGGAGAGGCGATCATGTTCAGCCAGACAAAGGCATTCAGCGGTTTCTCGGTGAACGACATCGCGGCCGCGAAGCGGTTCTACGGCGAGACCCTCGGACTTCGGATCTCCGAGGACCACGGGATGTTGACGCTGCACATAGCGGGCGGCAACGACATCCTGGTCTACCCGAAGGAGAACCACACGCCGGCCACGTTCACGATTCTCAACTTCCCCGTGGACGACATCGACAAGGCGGTGGACGAGCTGGCGGCGCGGGGGGTGCGTTTCGAGCGGTACGACAGCCTCAAGACGGACGAGAAAGGCGTCTTCCGCGAGGAAGGCCCGCCGATCGCCTGGTTCACGGACCCGGCGGGAAACGTCTTGTCGGTCCTGCAGGAGCAGTAGGCGAAAGGGCCCTTCCCGCGTTCGTGGGAAGGGCCCTTCGGGCCGGCCCGCGCGCCTGCGCGCTACTGTTCCCCGCCACGCCGACGCTGGTCAACACCAGGTTAGCCGAGGGCGACCGGGTCCTCGAGGACCTGAACGAGGACGCGGTTCTGGAAGCTCTCGGGGTCGGGGCTGGACAGGTCGGCCATGGTCACGAGGGCTTTCCACAGCGCCCACCCGCGTGCTCGTCGCCAGGTGTCATCGGAAAGGCCGACGGCCTCCCGGAAGACCTTCCGCTCGTCGCCGACGAAGTAGGTCCAGGCCATGACGAGGTCACAGGCGGGGTCGCCGATGCCGCAGGTGCCGAAGTCGATGACCGCGGACAGCTTTCCACCTGTGGCGAGCAGGTTGCCGGCGGCGACGTCACCATGGAACCACGTCGACGGGAACGGCCAGGCCGAAGTCAGCGCGCTGGCCCAGACGGCCTCGCAGGCGGCGACATCGACGACATCCCCCAGCTTGTCGAGGGCGCACTCGACCTGGTCGCTGTAGACGCTGGGGTGACAGCCTCGGAAATGGGAATGACGCCCGGCTGCCATCCCTTGCAGCGGGGGAACTTCCCGGAGCGCGGTCAGAAAGCTCCCAAGATCGCGCGCCAGCTCGGTCCGATCGACGTCCATGGCGCTTTCGACAGTGTCTCCGGGGAGCCAGCGTCGTACCGACCAGGGAAACGGGTAACCCGCCGCCGGGCGTCCGGTCGCCACCGGCGCCGGTACGGGCAACGGCAGATCCTTGGCCAGGACAGGCAGACAACGGTCTTCCTTCTCGATGCCGGCTACGTAGCCTTCGGCGCTGGGCAGGCGTACGGCCAACTGATCGCCAAGCCTGAAGGTCCGATTGTCCCACCCTTGCCGGGCAACGGACTTAACCGGCAGGTCGCTCCACTGACGAAACTGCTCGGAGACCAAGCTGCGTACGAGATCAGCGGTGATGTCGATCATGAGACCAAGTTACGCTGTCGATCAAGTGACATGATCGGCGATGGTCCGCGCGCACTCCATCGACTCGCGATGCGTCGTGTCCACCTCCAGGTCATAGAACACGCCCTGGTGAACCACATCCGCCTGCGACACGGCCATCCCGGTGACCCGATCACCTCGCGCGACCTCCCGACCTGTGGCTATCGCGCTCTCGCACCTGACGCCCACCCACAGCACCTGCAGTCCGCCAAGAGCCTTCTGCCACCGCTGCTGGGACGCCGCTCCACCGAGAAAGACCTCATCGACGATGATTCGAGCGCCAGCACGCGCCATCGCGGCGACCCCCTCGATCCACGCGGTGTCCAGCGTCCGGAACTCCGGCCCTACGATAACTTCGCCATCCGCAGCGAACACGATTCCGGCATCCGATGTCCGCATTGACGAGGGCATCGCCTCGATCAGTGTGTCAACGCCGAAGGCCAGCCAAGGCTCCGGCAAGACCGCCTGCAGACACCGGGCGATCCCGGACTTCCCCGAACTGGAGCCACCATTGAGAACAATCACCTGAGTCACCACCGCGCCACAGTAGAGGCACCGCGGCAATGATCGGAACGGATTTTCCGGCGGACGCTACTCTGCCCGCGGCAACCCGCCGAAGCGGCTTGAGGGTGGCGTGGTGAGTGTGGTGGGTCCGTCGGTCGCTGCGTTGGCGTAGCGGCGGGCCAGGTGCGCGAAGGCGGCTTTGAGTTCGGTCGGCCCGATGACCTCGATGTCGGCGTCGAACCTGCCGATGGTGGCGGCCAGGCCGGGCCATGACCACGAGCCCAGGACGAGCCGGCAGCGGTCCGGGCCGAGTTCCTCGACGACTCCATCGCGGGTGTAGCAGGACACGACGGCGGCGGGGAGATCGAGGATCACCTCGCCGCGGCAGGGCCAGCCGACGGAGCCTTGGAACTTGCTGGTCACGAAGGCGGCCACGTTCCCTCCGGGCAGTTCACGCGGGGTGAAGCGGGGCCCCGTGGGGGTGCGCGGGGTGATCCGGTCGGCGCGAAAGGTGCGCCAGTCGTCGCGGTCGAGGTCCCAGGCGACGAGGTACCAGCGCCCGCCCCAGGTGACGAGGTGGTGGGGCTGCACCCGGCGCGGTGGAGTCGCGGCGGGGTCGTCGTCGCCGGCTCCCGGTGGGGATGCGGGGGTGTAGTCGAAGCGCAGCACTTCGCGGACGTGGACAGCGGTGCTGAGCGTCATGAGCACGCTGCTGTCGACCTGTGGGTTCGGTCGGGTCGCGGACCGCTCGACGGCGGTGACCTGGAGGGTGTCGATGCGGCGGCGCAGCCGTGCGGGCATGACCTGTCGGACGGTGTTCAGCGCGCGCGCCGCAGCTTCCTCGATGCCGGCACCGGTGGTGGTGGCGATCTGGAGTGCGATGGCGAGGGCGACGGCCTGGTCGTCGTCGAACAGCAACGGGGGCAGTTCCGTGCCGGCGTCGAGCCGGTACCCACCGTCGGGCCCTTTGACGGCCACTATGGGATAGCCGAGCTCGCGCAGGCGGTCGACATCACGGCGCACGGTGCGCGGGCTGATGTCCAGCCGCTCGGCCAGCAGCGCCCCCGGCCAGTCCCGGCGCGCCTGGAGCAGCGAGAGCAACGCCAGCAGTCGCGCTGAAGTCTTCGGCATGATCCCCATATTGCCCTGAGAAGCGGCCAGTCCCTGTCCGCTTCTCCTGCGACTGTTGTCACATGCCAGTCAACGACAACAACCCGAAGGGCCCGAACGCCGTGACCGCCACCACCACGCCCCCCTCCACTCTCGACGCCGAGCGGGCCGACCTGCTCGCCGAGCTCGCGACCGCGCGATCGGCCCTGACCAACACCACGCGCGGGCTGGCCGACGAGCAGGTCGGCGAGCGCCCGACGGTCAGCGCGCTGTGCCTGGGCGGTCTGATCAAGCACGTGGCGTCCATGGAGGAAGGGTGGATGCGGTTCGTGGTCGAGGGCCCGCCGGCGATGCACTACGACCTGCCCGAGGGTGTCACCTGGGCCGACTTCATGGCCGGTACCGCACGCGAGTTCCCGCAGTGGGCGATCGACCACCAGAACGACTTCCGGATGCTGCCCGGTGAGACGCTGGCCGGGGTCGTCGAGCGCTACGAGCAGGTCGCTGCCCGGAGCGAGGAGGTCATCGCCGCCCTCCCCGACCTGTCGGCGACGCACCCATTGCCGGAGGCGCCCTGGCACGAGCCGGGAGCGGTGCGCAGCGTGCGCCGAGTGCTGCTGCACGTCATCGCCGAGACCACCCAGCACGCCGGGCACGCGGACATCCTGCGCGAGACGCTCGACGGGCAGAAATCAACCTGAGCGGTGACGGATCTCGACCAGATCGTGGCGCCCGGAACCGACCTCGGCCCGCTCGACGTGTCCTACGCCCCGCCGGCCATCACCCGCACGGCACTACGCCGACGAGCGTGCCGCGGCGTGACCCGATGACCGTTCTGGACACCCGGGCGCTCAACCGCGCGACGCTGGCCCGGCAGTTGCTGCTCGATCGCGCCGACGTGCCGGTCCTCGACGCCGTCGCGCATCTCGGCGGCCTGCAGGCGCAGGAACCGCAGGAACCGTTCGTCGGGCTCTGGTCGCGGCTGCGCGCGTTCGACGCGGCGGTGCTCTCTGACCTGCTGACCGGGCGGCGCGTGGTGCGGACCCACCTCATGCGCCGCACCGTTCACCTCCTCACCGCCGAGGACGCCCTGGCCTGGCGGGCCCGCCACGACACCATGCTGCGCCAGCGAGTACTCGGGACCTACCGCCGCGAGCTCGACGGGGTGGCTCTCGACGAGCTCGCGGCGGCGGGCCGGGCGGTGATGGCCGACGGCAAGCCCCGCTCGATGACCGAGCTCGGGCGGGCGCTCGCTCAGCGCTGGCCGGCGCCGGGACCGCGGGCACTGGGTGAAATGCTGATCGCCGCCTTCGTCCCGGTGGCGCAGCTGCCACCGCGCGGGCTGTGGCGCACGAGGGCAGGAGTGCGCAACGTGCTGCTCTCCTCGTGGCTGGGTCGCGAGATCGACCCGCCGGCCCCGGAGGGCGCCGATCCGGTCGGCCAGGCGCTGGTACGGCGCTATCTAGCCGCGTTCGGCCCCGCCGCCGCGGCCGACCTGCGCGCCTGGTGTGGCCTGGCCGGATTGCCAGCCGCTGTGACCGCGATACGCGAGGAGCTGGTCACCTTCCGCGACGAACGCGGCCGCGAGCTGTTCGACCTCCCCGACGCGCCGCGCCCCGACCCCGGCACACCCGCCCCGGTGCGGTTCCTGCCGGCGTTCGACAACGCGATCCTCGGCTACCACGACCGCAGCCGCATCATCGACGACGCCCACCGCGGCCTGTCGGTCGCCGGCGCGCGCGTGGTGCTGGTCGACGGCCGGGTCGCCGCGACCTGGAACGTTGAGGCAGGCACCGTGATCGTCACCCCGCTGCGCCGCTTCTCCCGAGCCGACCGCACCACCGTCGCCGAGCAGGGGCGGGCACTGGCGGCGTTCCTCTCCGACAACGAGAGCCACCGCGTACGGGTTGCCGCGTCTCCTCGTTGAACGGCACACCGCGAGGTCCTTCCCCCGGGGTGGGAACCGAATAGCGCGCCCATCCCAGCTCGTTCGCCGTCAGGCTGAACGCCTCCGCCGGCTCCCTCGCCGACACCACCCGCTTGAACCGCGGATACGCGGTCCGATCGACCTACGCCAGCAGTCGCAGCCCGTTGAGCCCCACGATCACCGTCGACGTCTTGGACCGAGAGATATGGATCCAGCGGGGTGACCCGTGTCGCCTGCGGCGTCGTCACCTGCGCTAGGGGTCATTCGGTCGTACAACTGGCGGAACACGACGAGTGCTGGGCGTGCCAGCAAATACGCACCGGCGGTCAGCCCGAAGATCAGGTAGGCCACCTGGGCCGCATCCAGGGGTGGCGGCTCGACGAACGGGTACCACAGTGCGCTGAACTCCGGGGTGTAGTAGCACAGCGGTGCCTCGTACTTCGGCCCCTCGACCAGACAACCGGCCGACGTGGCGGCGCTGTCACCGAACACGGCTCCACTCACCCCCACCCAGACCGACAGCCCGAGAGCCGCCAAGGTCAGCACATTAGGGAGGAGGGCGTCGTAGGGACGGTGCATGCGCACCGCCAGCACCAGGCAGGCTGGAAGGGATGCGAACAGGAGATACCGCGGCCCCCAGAAGTGCGCCCCGGTCCAGGCCCAGTAATTGGCGTAGAGCAGGAGCAACCCCACGGTGAAAGCCATCCACATGCCGTAGAGCGCGCCCAGGTCGGCACTGGTTCGCAGGTCCTTCAGTCTCTCCCGGACCGGCAAGAAGAAGGAAGGCGCGAAGAAGACGAGTCCCTTGCCGAAGGACAGAAGGAGGGACAGCAGCCCGAAGATCAGCGGATAGCTGAAGCCGGCCAGTCCCGAATACGGCATGATCGTGCGGTGGCCCCGGTTTCCGTTCTCGTAACCCGTGAGAAGCGGGCTGCCGCGCCGTATCCACGCCTCGGCCATCACGACAGCGACCGCCGCGAAGACCGCCAGCAAACACCATGCCCGACGGGTGTCCCACGCTCGCCTGATGGCCAGAAACCCCAAGCCGACCAGGGAGGCTGGCGTGTTGGCCACCCCCGCGACGATCGCCACCCACCCACCACGATGCTCGGTGACCACGGCGATGGTGCCAACTGCCACCAGAACAGCGGTGAACACCTCACCGTAGTAAAGGGTGAGGTGCTTGGCGAACATCGAAGCGAAGACCAGCAACAGCAGGAACGTACGCAGAACCTCGCGAGGCATCCTGTCGCGCAACATCCAATAGAACGCCAGCAGACCCAGCGCGAAAACAACGCCGTTGTAGTGCGCGACCCACGCCTCCCGAGCGTTCCACCACTGACCGACCAGCCACATCGGGGCTGAGAACAACGGACCGATCAGCGAATACTTTCCGTCGGGCGCCTCGCCGGTCGTTAGCAACTCGGTGAGATTGAGGTAGCGCCCCCCGCCGTCACCCCACAGGCCGTGCGGACGAAGAACTGCGATCGCGATCAGTCCCGCCACCATCAACCCGATCTCTAATCGGGCGATTCCCTTTCCCACAGCCCACCCGCCCTCAACCCAGTCCGGCCGATCAACCCTTGATCGCCAGTCCTATCGCAAAGAACCCCATCCGCGAAACCAAGGCCCACGGGCAGGCCCAGGACGCCGATCGCGAAAATGCCGACGACCGCTGGGAGCCCTGTCCCCCGCGGAGGGGCAGGGCCGGGGGCCACCCCCATCAAGGTCATCCCCGACACCGCGATCGTCCGACCTTCGCCACGCCGCCTCGCTCGAGGCGCTAGACCAAACGAATGTCGCAACCGATGCCCACCGGGAGGCTGGCGAGCTTCGCATCACCGGTTACCAGGGTGCAGGCTTCAGCCTCGGCCAGCGCGACGTAGGCGGCATCGTAGGCCTTGATGTTCCCGCGCAATTCCCAGATGCGAGGTAGGAGAGGGCGGATGTCTGCCAGCTCGATCTCGGTCCGGGCCAGCGCTTCGAAGGCGCTCCGCCCACGCGCTTGGGTGATCAGTTCTTGCCTGACGAGGCGGGTGATGACGTGGGCGACTTCACTCGGCATGTGGCCAGGCGCGATCCAGGCAGGATCCGTCATGATTGCCTTGCGTGCGGCCTGGCCGGCTTCTCCGTCGTCAGCCAGAGCGTTGATCATGACAGAAGCGTCGATCACGAGCACCGGCAGTCTCCGGTGGTCTCAGCGAGTTGCTCTTCCCGCTCGCTTCGTGCCTGGCGAACAAGTTCCCCGGTCTGTCCCGGAGCGCTGTGCATACCGTCGTCACGCCCCTCGAACTGGGCGATGAGTTCGATGTTGCGGGAACGGTGCGCGTCCGCCACCAGAAGGCCCAGCATGTAGGCCTGCGCGGACTGCCCCTTCGCACGGGCTCGCGCTGCGATTTCGTCGGCGATGTCGTCGGGAACATCGCGGATCTGCATGTTCCTAGGCATGCCTTCATTTTACATGCAAATGCTCAGCGCCGTTCATGCCGCTGAGGCAACCGGTCAGCGGCCTACTCGTCCTCATCGTCGTACTCGGTGGCCATGATCTCTTCCAGGTCTGCCGCCGACTCGATCACCACGGCGTCCCTGGAGAATCGCTCCGGTAGGTGACGGCGCTGCGCTTCGTCAAGGACCATGACGGGACCATACGAGGGGACTAGTGCACATTTGAATTCACGGGCGACACGGATCATGAACTCGTCGATCTCCCCGCCGGTCGAGTCGTTGAAACTGCAGTCTCCTTCATCGCCGATGTAGACCTCCGCCTCGCTGCTATCCCGTGCTCGCAGTGTCCGAAACTTGCCGTTCACCTCGATCGTGAACTCTCGCAGCATCTCCTGAAGGCGATCACTATCGATCTTCGTCTCCTCGCCGTCGATGTAGCGAGTAAGGAACACCTCAAGGCCCATGCCAGCTGATCGTAATGGGCCATAGCGGGTGTGGAAGCATCTACTTGGGCGCAAGGCGCGCAGCCTGAGGCGGCCTGACGCGCCTTAGTGATCATCCCGGAGCCGGAGTGCCCGCTAGAGGCGTATTCCTATCTCAGTTCGAGAGATCGGTCTCTACCTCATCGCCGTCAGGCAAACGCCAGGCCAGCGAACGTAGGTGGTGAGGAAATGGGGTTACAACGGGCCTGTGGCGAGGTGCTGCGCTCGTGGGTGCTGCCGTGGCGTACCGCCCGTGCCCGCGCTGCGGACGCAAAGGAGGAGTCCGCGGTCGGTTCGGCCGGCGCTAGCCGATGTACGGTTCCGCGGCCCGTGCGGGTCGCCGAGCAGCAGTCGCACTCGCACACCCGCTTTCGCTTTGCCGGCCAGAGTCGGCAGCCAGTCGGGATGTTCCTCCGTCAGGAACAGGTCGGCGAACGCCACGTCGCTGCGGCGTGGATAGGAGGCGACCACCTCAGCTCCCACGAGCGACGCCTTGTCAACGGCATCCGGCCAAAGGTACGACTCGTCCTCTTCGAGGATGGCGGCGACCCGGTACCGGGTTTTGGGGTAGGGGACAGCCGTTCCATGCAGTCAAGATACAGCCCGTTCTCCCTCTTCCATGGATACCTGCGAAGTGAGTTCACAGTTGTGGACTGATCAGTTCCTTACTGCTAGGGTCGTCGTATGGGCAGGCCAAGGACGTTCGACATCGACGCGGCGGTGGACCGCGCGATGGAGTTGTTCTGGCGTCAGGGGTTCGAGGCGACCTCGACGGAGGATCTCGTGGAGGGTCTCGGAATCACCCGGGGCAGCCTCTACAAAGCGTTCGGCTCCAAGGAGCAGCTCTATGCGATGGCGCTTCGCCGCTACTGCGAGCGCCACGCGGTGGGGCTGATCGAGATGTTGGACCGGGCGGAGCAGGTGCGTCCGGCGATCCGGGCGGTGCTCATGGAGTTAGTGGAGGCCGACCTGGCCGATCCGGAGCGGGGGTGCCTGCTGGTCAATGCGGCCACGGAGCGCTCGGCGCACCCCGACACGGTGCAGCGGGTCTCCCACACGATGGGCCAGATTGAGTCGGCCCTGGCCGGAGCCCTGGAGCGGGCCCGGGTCCGCGGGGACATCGCAGCGGACAAGAAACCACGGGAGCTGGCCCAGTTCCTCACCACGTTCCTGCAGGGTCTGCGGGTGATGGGCAAGGCTCGCGCGGATCGCGCGTTCCTCGAAAACGCCGTTGAGGTCGCCCTGGGCGCGCTCGACTGACTTTTTGCTACCCGAATTAGGAACCGATCAGTCAACAACGGGGAGTTGTAGTGGATCTCGAACTGCAGGGCAAGGTCGCCGTCGTCACCGGCGCGAGCAAAGGCATCGGTCTGGCCACCGCGGCGGCGTTGATCGGGGAGGGTGGGCACGTGGTGGCGAGCAGCCGCACGAGCACCCCCGAGCTCGACGCCTTGGTCGCGCGTGGCGCCACCGTGGTGCTGGCCGACATCACGGACGCGGGCACCCCGCAGCGGCTCGTCGACGCCGCGCTGTCGACGTACGGGCGCCTGGATGTGCTGGTCAACAACGTTGGCATCGGCGGTGTCCGGTCGAGCTTCCTCGACATCGACGACGCCGAGTGGGCGCGGATGTTCGACGTGACGTTCTTCAGCGCCGTGCGCACCAGCAGGGCGGCCCTGCCCGCTCTGCTGGACACCGGCGGAGTGATCGTCAACATCAGCAGCATCAACGCCCGGCTGCCGTTCCCGATGGTGGTCGACTACTCCGCGGCGAAGGCCGCGGTGGCCAACCTGACCAAGGCCCTGTCGGAGGAGTTCGCACCGCGCGGCGTGCGGGTCAATGCCGTCGCGCCCGGCCCGGTGCGGACCCCGTTCTGGACCGACCCGGGCGGCTTCGCGCACGCCGTCGCCGCCGGCGCCGGTGTCACCGCCCAGCAGGCGCTCGACGAGGTCGTGCCGCAGAGCATGGGCATCAGCACCGGCCGGATCACCGAGCCCGGCGAGGTCGCCGACCTGGTGCTGTTCCTCGCCTCCGTCCGCTCCGCCAATATCACCGGCGCCGAGTTCACCCTAGACGGCGGCCAGGTCAAGACCCTCTGACCGCACCTACCCGCGCCCATGACGTGGGTTTCTGCAGATAGGACAGTCATCTCACTGCGCAAGACTGGGGCCGCGGACCACGCATCGAAGTGGTCTGAGGGCCAACTGCAACCCTGATGCCCTCGGAGATCACACAGGCCCTCTTCCCAACAAAGGAAGAGGGCCTTTCACGTGCGGAGGATCGGGGATTTGAACCCCGGATGGTGTTGCCACCAAACCGCATTAGCAGCTCTGATCCTGCCCGTCCCGATCGGTTCAACCTGGACCAACAGGGCTCGGCGGTCCGCCTGGAACGGCGCCGTACGGCGCTGGATTGCAACTAGAACTGCAACTAGGCGTGCGTAGCGACGGGCTGGCCGCCACCGTCGCCCTGCAAATAGAGACGCACAGCGGTATCCCCACCGTGTGCGTGGTCCTCAGCGAGGAGATCGTGCCTTGTAGCGGAGCGCACACCTCATCCTGCTGATCATCCTGTCTATCGATCGCGGGATACTGGCCCGGTGGATCCGCTTCCGGCACTCAGAAATCGTCTAGCCGAACTTAGAGGCGAACTCCTCTGGGGCCGGCTTCCTGGGACGGCCCCGGACGCCGGATGGTTGGCGTGTGAGCTCATCGAGGCCGGTCTCGATACGGCCGCGGTCTGGGAGCTTGCGGGCCACACGTTGTCCGTCGGGCCAATGTCTGACGTCGAGCCGCTGGTTCGCCAGGTATTGGTGGAAAGTGGCTACCCGCCTATCGATCTGCAGCGCACGCCGTGGGCGGTCGCCAAGGGTGTGGCGCAGGGCATTGTGGACGGCACACTGCCCATCGGCACGGGCGGTGACTTCCTGCTCCTTGAGCTCGGAGACAGATGGTTGACTTCCCAGGAGATTCGGGAACTGATCTTTCTTATCGACGACTGGGAAGATCTGCACGGTACTCCGCCGACCGACGACGAACTTCGAGAGCTGGCAGGGAAGGTCGTCGATTTCGCAAGGACGGTGCTTGAGGCGAAGGCGGATCCGGGATCGTAGTACGGGAAGTTGTCGCCAGGCTGGCGATCACCCCGGAGCCGAGTGCCCTCACCGCAGGCATGGCGGGTTTACAGCGGGCTGACGGTTCGAACGCTGAGTACTCTACGACCTGCACTTCTGATCGGCTGCGGCACCGACAGTCCGCTGTTCATCCCGCGCATATCCCGGACCTTGACTCTCGGCCCTGTCCTGGTGTCCCAGGGACGTTCGTGACCGTCCGAAAGTGGCGAAGCATCTTAACTTAGGGCATAAGGTGTCCCCGTGAATGTGATCGAGTTCCGCGTTGAAGGGCCGGTCGCCCCCATCGTCTATCCGCATATGGACATCCTGATCGACGGCATCAATCTCATCGAACTCGCGCGCGTCGTCGAACTACCACTGGCCTCACTGGAATCCAGCCCAAGCATCGCAGGCGCCTATGCGGGGCTACTGGAGCGAGACTTGATCTGCTGGCCAAGCACCCATTTCCTCGGAGCACCTCATCTCCAATGGTTTTCCGACGGAGATACGGTGCTGCTGGGCTGCGAATGCCGCGAGTGGGAATGCTGGCCGTTGACCGCGCAGGTCGAGGTAACCGAGCAGACCGTCACCTGGTCTGGGTTCCGTAACGGCCGCCGTCACAACTGGGATCTCAGTGCACTGGGTCCTTTTGTCTTCGACAGACAGCAGTACGAGGCGACTCTCCGTAGAACCGCCGCCTCCCCGAGGCTCTCTTGACCGCAAGCTCACCAAGTAGTTCCCAGGCCCTGGAGCGGCCCTCGGCATGGAGCTGGACCGCAACAACCCTGCTCAGTGAGCCGTGCTGAGGAACGAAGCACGGATCGTCGATCGCCCCCAGCAATCTACGGCGGCCGGCCATGCAGTGGCGATCGTAGGGCTGCATCTGTGCGGCGGCGTGGCAACCCCGGTCGGAGCGTTCGGCAAGTACGGCGGGGCTGGCGTGCGGTGCCCGGCCCGGTGTCCCGCCGCAGTCCGGGACCGGCCCCCAGGCCGCACGCCCGGACGGCGGGCGGGCGGAGGGCCGGGGTACGGCGGCGCGCCGCGCCGCCGCTTGATACCTACAAGAACTATTCGGCAGTGTGCTGACTACACACAAGCGTCCAGTGCTATTGGGCTGGCTTTGCAAACTGTCGGCAGGACCCTGGACGCAGCTTACAGCCGTGGTGATGGCACAGATAGTTGAGAGCCGCCGTTGCTGTACATGACTGCTGGATAGCCATGGGCATGACCTAGGCCCGCCGCAACTACACCAGGTTTTAGATGTCGAAGAGCGTGTCTAACCGTGTTGTGGCACTCATCATGTCGGCGTCGGGCTGCCGCCTCACCCGCGTTGATATGCCAGCATGTCTCGCCCAGGCGCGAAAATGCTTGCCGACCGACTGTGTCGTAGCTGGTTTCCAGTCGGCGGAATGAGCTGAGTGGAAGATACGACCGACGTCCACTGGACTGGCTGCGGGATTCTGAATGAGCAAGTCAAGGGCGTCGCTACCGCCGGGCACCCTCCGCAGCAACTCCATGAGGACGGCCTGCAAAACTTTGCCATCGGAGATTAAATCCGGCCGAGCAAGGCGGAAGGCCTCAGCAGAGTCGGGCTCGACCGCACCCAAAGCAAGCAGTTGTCGAAGAGAATCGCGTTCGTAGCGATCGAGAGCTGATATTTTGAGCGGGCCATTGACTAACTTAACTAGCAGTGCGATGCACGGCCCGGGCGGCTCCTGCGGAAACACGCCCTTCGTCCTGATAGGCAGTCGTGCGCCAAATAGCCTTCCCATGCCCGCCGATCCTTCGGGAAGCACCAGGATGGACTGTCCCTTGAATCGGGCAATGCCAGCGTACTCAAACCACTGAACAAATGCCCGGGCGTAAGAGTGCCAGGTCTGGGGCGCAACTTCAACCGCCGGAAAGGCGTTCGGCAAGGTCTGGGCAAATAGGCTTAAGCTTACCTGATTGCTTGACCGTTCCGCCAGCGAACGCAAGGTGGAATAGGCCCGGTGTCTTCGCAACGCTGCCGTTACGTGGCGACGGAGCGATTCTTCACGGTCTTCGCTGTGCTACACCTCGTCAATCAGTCGTACATGGTTAGGCTCGTACAATGAGACACCGAGGACACGCAACTCTCGGGTCCGGTTCCAGATCGAGTTCTCACTGGTTTGGAGACGGCTCGCAACCTCCTGAACATTGGAAGTTCCGCCGTCGCGCTCAAGCTCCTGAAGCACCCGGGAGACGGAAACGGGCGCATACCGAATGATGTACGAGTCCTCGATTGGTACGCGGCCAGTGTTAAGGAAGTCCCTAAAGATGTCCCAATACGTGTCGAATCGTTCGGAAATCTGAACGATCAATCGACGATCAATCAAGCCGCGGACGATTTGAGCTGGATACCGATCCATGATTTCGGTCGCTAAGACCGGAGCGAAGCGGGCAACAAACCTTAGTGCCTCTTGCTCCTGGGCATTCAGCACTGCCAGATCCGCCTCGAAAAGGCTCTGAACGTTTAAGGACTCGGCGAGGAGGTGCTCTTGTGTTGCACCGCCTCTAACTTCCGCGATCAGATGGTCGGCTAGCTTCTTGAATAGCCAGGGCAACCCTTGCGAGTACTCTCGCAGTCCGCGACGTAGCTGCTGAGAGAGTCGCTCTCCGAGTTCTCGTTCCAGCCGGCGCATTAGTGTATCAACTTCGCGAGGGCCGAAGCGGTCGAGATTAACTACCTTCGCAACACTGCGAATCTCGTCCCGAAGCCTATACGGATGATCCTCAGTCCAGCCGATGTAATCGGTCTTCCATGCAAAGCCAACGATTAGAGGATTCTTGGCCTCAAGAACCAGCAGCGCCAGATCGCGGAAATCTCGTGTTAGCTCGTCATCCCGGAAGACATTCTCAAACTGATCAAAGAACACGAGGAGCGGAGCGGTGCGCCTCCAGGTTGCCGCAGCTATCGTGGCTAGAGCTGATGGCAGGCTTGCCCATGACGTGCTATCTGGCAATGTCAGGAGACCGCGCTCCTGGCCTTCGATAGCGGCTCGCCTAAGAGCTGCGCTGACAAAGGAACGTCTGCTTGTTGCGGTGCGAGCATCGATCACGACAGCATGACCGCCGCGTTCATGGGCGCTGCTTGCCATTCTCAAAGCCAAGGAGCTCTTGCCCCACCCTGATTGCGCGTTCAGTACAACAACTCCGGGTGCCTCCGAAAGAGCGTTGTTAACAGCCTGGAGTGCCAGCTTGCGACCGACGAAGAACTCTGGCGATGCGGGGAACTGATACTCAAAATCGGACCGGCTGCCTCGCACTAATGCGATGACCGGCTCTTCAACTGAGGATGTGACGGGCTCTGGTGGACCGACCTCGTCGATGACCGGCAGTTCTTCCGAGTATTGGGAGCCAGCTATAAGATCAATAGTGGGCTTCGGAACGGGGCCTGCAGCGCTCTTCACCAACACGCGTATTGCGGTGCGTGTGTTGGGGTCATTTTCCTTACCGGCAACAAATAAGCCATGTTCCGTGACAATCAAGGCATTGTCGGTAACAAGGACATTCCGGCGCGAGATTGCCGGGATTAGGTCATTGTCGCGAAGAATTTTGACAATTTCTCGCGATGCAAGAACGGTCAAGCTCGTGTCATATTCTTGCACTTCCCGGACGAACTCGTCAGCGTCCGGTGAAAGTCTAGGCGTTACAATGAGGAAGCCGTGAACGTCCTTATCCCGGAGTCGCTCCTTTGCCAGTTTCCCAAAGAACGATGTCGCGGCTTGTGCTTTGACCGGCGTCGAGTAGCACTTGCACTCGACGACTGCCCGATGGCGGGTTAGTCGATGCCTAACGCTAAGGTCAAGCTCTATGCCGTCCGACGTGACGTTCAGTCGCTGAGGTTGAGGCTCCTCATAGCCGTGAAGTTCCAGCAAGCGACCAGCGAACTCCTCAAAAAGGTGTCCCCTAGCGTTCCGCACAGCACCCGGAGAGTCGCCCTCGGCTAGGACGAGAATGATGGGGTCCGCCGATACGGTTGTCTCCATGGTGAGCCTTCCCGTTGCCGACATCATCTTCGAGGTTACGGGCTCCATCCGACAACCCGGCGTGGAAGGAACGATCAGCTGCTGTAGGACACGAGGCTCCCAAGATTCCCTGGCAGCTGAGAGCGCGCGCCGCCGTGATGGTGCAGAGAAAACTCACGCTCTGGGCTCCGGCACAGTGTGATGTCGCTGTCTCGGCTCTCGGCTCTCGGCTGGAAGCCGTGTACCGCAGATGTGCAACACGGTAGCTTCGCGGTGTGGCTGATGACGCTGAGCTGACGCGATGGGTTTTGCATGGGGAACGGCTGATCTACGACAACCGGTGGATTCGGTTGGGGCTGGCCGATGTGGAGATCCCGGGTGGGGAGCGGTTCGAGCATCATGTGGTGCATCTGGATCGGGCGGCGATCGCGGTTGTGCTGGATGAGCAGGATCGTGTCTTGCTGATGTGGAGACATCGGTTTGTGTTCGATCGGTGGGGGTGGGAGCTTCCCGGTGGGCTGGTCGATGCGGGTGAGGATCCGATGGCGACCGCTATTCGGGAGGTGGAGGAGGAGACCGGATATCGGCCGAAGAACGTTGAGCATCTGGTGAGCTATCAGCCGATGGCCGGCATGGTGGATTCGGAGCACATTCTGTTCGTGGCGCGGGGGGCCGAACTGATGGGCACGCCTGAGGGTGAGGTGGAGGCCGATCGGATCGAGTGGGTTCCGATGGCGGAGATTCCCGGAATGATTGCCCGCGGGGATATCTGGACGTCGGGGACGTTGATCGGGTTGCTTCAGGCTCAGGTGTGGCTCAACGGCCGAGGGCGCGGTTGACGGCTTTCGACAGTTCGTCGATGCGGCGGCGTTGGCGGCGGCTGCCGGTCATGGTGGCGAGCTGCTGGGCGCGGTGGATGTGGGGTTGGGCGGCTTCGGGGTCGCCGGCGGCGAGGAGGGCGTGGCCGAGGTCGCAGCGGACACCCGATTCGGCTCTGTTGTGGGTGCCGTCCATGCCGGCCAGGGCTGAGCGGAGGTCGTCGGCGGTGGCGGGGTCGCCGAAGCGGACGAGGCAGTTGCCGCGCCAGCGGGCCAGGTGGTGGGCGTTGATGAAGACGTACGGCATGTCTGGGTCGGCATCGCCTTCGGGGAGGAGGGCGGCGGCTTGGTCGAGGGCTCGGCGGCAGGTGGGTTCGTCGCCGAGGATGGCGGCGGCGTCTGCTTCGGCGAGTGAGAGCCAGGTGCGCAGGCGGGCCGGTAGGCGGACGTGGTGTTGGGCGTGGACGTGTTGGATGAGGGCGGTGGCTTCGGCGGGGCGGCCGAGTTCCGTCAGGACGTAGGCCTGTTCGCCCGACACGTAGGCGAGTAAGGAAGGGTCTTCGGCCTCGTAGGCGGCTGCTTTGGCGTGTTCGTAGTGGGTCCAGGCGTCGTTGAGGGCGAGGGTGTTGATGGCCTGCCAGCCGGCCAGTGAGGTGGTTTCGGCGAGTAGGTGGGCGAGTTGGGCGCGGATGCCATGTCGTATGGCATGGCGGTGAGCGCGTTCGATCTGGTTTATCTGGGCGCGCATCTTGTCGGCGATGGCTGGGCCGCCGAGCTTGCGGTCCAAGAAACGCAGGTTGTTGGTGTCGGTGTGAAGGATCATGACCGTGGTCGGGTCGATGCTCGCGGCGGCGTCCAGGCGGGTGAGCAGTTCGCTGGTCTGCTCTTCGTGCTCCTCTTCGCGGTCGCCTGTGGGAGAGGCGATGTCCAGTGGGGCCAGGCCGAGGAGCATGCGCGCGTGGTCGGGGAGGCGTAGGCCGGTGGCGATGCGTTCGATGACGGCGAGTTCTTTGATCGTTCCGCCGCCGTGAAGGATCTTGTTGACGCGGGGTTGGCCGAGGCCGGTGGCAGTGCCGATGCGGACCTGACTGGCGCCGTATTTGGCCGCAAGAGCGAAAAGTCCGGCAATGTCGCGCTCTCTGAGCATTTCCCGGTTTTGTTCTTGGTCCCAGACAGCAGCGGGTAGCTCAATTGGGTCAAACGCGCCATTCTGCATTGCTGACCTCCGGCTTTCTCATGCCGGGATGATGCATTGCCATCGCGCGGAGCATATATGCCCTCGTGCTATATCAGCGTGGGATAGGTAAGAAAAGTATCGGCAATCATGCTGTCCGGCATGACAACGCCAGTCAGATGCACAGAGTGCGATGGACGGGGCTGGAAGATCGTCACGCGGCGCGGCCACGTGACGGCTTCGGGGCTGGGTCTGGCGGCATCTGCGCAAGAGGAATGCCTGTACTGCCCGGGTCCGGCCGAGACGCCCCAAGAGCGGTTTGAGTGGGAAGTCCGGATCGACTCAGGGCAGGGTGAGGCGCTGGGGCCGTGCGGATCCAGCGCGTTCCAGGCCACCGCGATGGATGAGCTGCGGAGGGCGCTGCGGGGTATGCCGCAGGAAGCTGCGGTCCGGGGCAGCATCGCGCACAAGGTCTTCGACTTCGGCGCGGCTGCGGATGGCTGGTCGAGTCGCGAGATCTTCCGCGCGTTCTTGGATCCGGCGGGATCGGTGCGGTTCGAGCGGGTGGTCAAATGATCTCCCCTATTACGATCACCGTGGATCCCTGCGGGTCGGCCAATCTTCTTCAGGAGGCTTTGCGTCGGGACGGAATCAACACCGATGTCCATGACGGTTATGGGCTGGCGTTGGTATCGGTCTGGGTGGGCCTGGTCGTGTGGTGTGACGGCGGGCGCTTTTGGTGGCGTACTGGCTGGAATGCCGATCGTCGGCGCGTCATTTATGCGTGGCACCCAGCGACTGATCCTTTTCGGGCGGCTCGCCGTATCGCCATGCGGTACGCCGAAGTACGCGCCCAGCAACGTGCCATCGACTTTCGTGCGGCGGGCCGACACGGGGCGTCCTCAGTGGAGCCGCAATGAGCTGGGCATGGGCGCGCATCGGATGCCGAGCCGCGATCATGACCATGGACCACAGCCCACCCTCCACACGCGCCTACCGCTCGCTGCTGATCGGCCGTGAAGGCGTCGTGGTGGCCGTGCTGCGCAACGACAATCTCGCCCTCCTGAAACTCGACGATTCCTATTACCTGCCGGCGGGGGCGCGACGATGGGCCGTGGCCTGGGACGACCTTGACGTAGGAGAACCGGCGCGCGTGTCCGATGTGGCTGACCCGATGTACGTGGCAGGCTTCACCAAAGGCGACGGCAAGGTGGAGCAGCACGCCGTGCTGTCTGGAACGGAGGCGGCCGTGTGCTCATCGCCAGTCGGGCCGTTGCCGTTCTGCGGCTGGTCGCTGCCTTTCTCGCCCAACGCGGCTCACGCTTGCCCCAACTGTGTCACGCTCGTCGACGGGTCCTGATGGAAACCGCCTTGTGGCTGCTATGCCTGCGCCCGGGTGGGTCCTGACAAGCGCGCTCTCAACCGGTACTGTACTTATGCGCACGAGTGCAAGAGTGAACGGGCGGTTGAGATGAGCATGGATTTCGCCCCACCGAAATACGCCCAGGTGATGCGAGCCATTCAGGAACGGATCGAGTCGGGTGAGTACGCCCCGGGCGACATGCTGCCGTCCGAGACGCAGTTGGTGCGCGAGCTGGGCGTCGGCCGTACCACCGTGGTGCGAGCCTTGCAGACGTTGGCCATGCAGGGCTGGATCGAGCGCGAGCATGGACGGGGCTCGTTCGTGAAGGGACGGCCGGAGAGCGCGGCCGATCGGGTGCGCCCCAGTCAGACGACTGCCGAGCAGGGCGAGAGCCCTGATGCCGTGGTGGAAGCCGGACGGGTTCCGGCTCCCCGGCACGTGGCGCGTCTGTTGGGTGTCACCGAGCGGACCCCCGTGATCATGCGCAAGCGGGTGGCGCGGCAGGCAGATGTGGTCTCGGCGGTGGAGACGTTCTGGGTACCGCTGGAGTATGCGCTTGGCACCGACCTGGACAAGCCCGAACCATTGCGACGCGGGATCCGGCAGCATCTCCAGGCGGTCAAGCAACTGCGCTTCGATCACATCACGGAACGGGTTACCGCGCGCAAACCGACCAAGGAGGAAGCCGAGCTGCTCGGCTCGTCCAACCCGGTGCTCGGCGTGCTCGCCACCGTGCACGACCCGGCCGGCGCCGTGCTGATGGTCGTGAGCGTGGCTCTGCCGGGGAGCCTGCATGAGCTTGAGGATGTCTTCAAGGTGAGCTAACTCTTACCCGACCCCTTCGGCTCAGCCACTTGTGCGGACGAGTTGCCGTCATCTACGCTCAACTTATGCGGACAAGTGGACGAGCGAACGAAGAGCGCGTCCCGAGTGAGAGGAACCCCATGGCACTCCAAGGCCCCATCCCGATCACCTTCGAGCAGGCGTTCCCGCACGGCTGCTACCTGGTCGGCCAGGTCGAGCAGGTCAAGAACTTCGAGGCATCCACCAACGGCAAGACCGTCTACGCCAAGGACAAGACCACCGGTGAGCCGATCTGGCAGGTCCCCGTCATGGACGGCGACACCACCCTCAAGGCCGCTCAGAAGACGGTCGCGGTCAAGCTCCTGTCCCAGACCGCGCCCGTCGCGCCGCCTCCGCTGGCCGGCCTGCCGATCGCTCCGGTGGAGTTCACCGGCATGACCGTCACCCCGTACGTCAACCCGGCCGGACGGCTGGCCTACTCCTACCGGGCCACCGGCATGCGCCCGGCCCGTCCCAAGCAGCAGGCGCCCACCGGTCGAGAGGCCGCGGCATGAGCTCCGGCCCCTACACCTACGTCACGCTGTCCATGCGGCCGGACTCCGCTCCGCATGTGGGCGTCTCGTTCCACACGCCCGGACTTCGGGTGAGCGCCGGAATGCTGCTCAGCAACCCGCGGCCGTACTTGGAGTTCAGCTCCAGTGAGGCCGACGTGCACATCTCCACCACCGCCGCCGGACCGGTCACCGACGCCGACCTGGCCACCGCACGCGAGATCTTCAACGCCGCCGCTCGCTACCTGGCCGACTGCGAGCGCCTGCACGTCGAACCGTCGGCCACCAGCAAGGACGCCGACGACACGGCGGCCTGACAGGTAAGGCGGGGCCGCCAGAAGCGCCAACTTCCGGCGGCCCCCGTTCTTCTCCCCTGACTTCCACATCACGAGAGGTTCCAAGCTTATGTTCAGGCGGCTTCCCGGTGACCAGGCACGTGACCTGGTCACCACCACGCCGGACACGGCCGTCGTCTTCCGCCCGGCCGTCGTCACCACCCCCGCCATCCTCACCCTGATCATCCTCACCGGACGCATCCTGGCCGGACTCATCCGGATGACGTGGCGGCACCCCATCGCCATGCTCGCCATCGCTATGCCCGGTGTGCTCACCCTTCTGTACGGCTGGCGCGTCGCCCTCCTGCTGTCCACGCCGGTCCCGACCGGGCTGATCGCCTGCGCGCTCACCAACCGGGCCTCCTTCGCCCGCCTCATCGGCTGGCGATTGCTCGCCTGGTGGCGGCTGGTATGGGTCTACCGGCGGCACTGGCAACCCGTCATGATCGTCTCCGGGCTCGGCCGGCACATCCGAGGCCGCGACTACTTGCCTCGCCTCGGCAAGGTCACCTGCACGCCTTGGGCCGACCTGGTCAGCGTGCGCATGCTCAAGGGGCAGGCGGTCAAGGACTGGGCCGACCGCATCGACCACCTCGCCCAAGGCTTCGGCGCTACCTCCTGCCGAGTGGCGCTGTCTCAGGCTGGCCGGATCACGCTGACGTTCCCGCGTACCGATCCGCTGGCCGTGCCGATCCCGGCCCGCCCCCTGCCCGATGAACCGAGCGTGGGCGCGGTCGAGGTCGGCAAGCAGGAGGACGGGCGGCCCTGGCTGCTCAAGATGCACGGCACACACATCCTGGTCGCCGGCGCCACTGGGGCAGGCAAGGGTTCGATCATCTGGTCCACCATCCGTGGGCTCCTCCCGGCCGCGCGGGCGGGCCTCGTCGAGCTGTGGGCGCTCGACCCCAAGCTGATGGAGCTGTCCTACGGCCGCGCTCTGTTCGGCCCTCGCTACGCGGCCACCCCGGGAGACTGCGCCGACCTGCTCGACCGGGCGGTCCAGGTCATGCAGGAACGGGCGGCGCGCTTCGCCGGACTCCAGCGCTCCCACGTGCCCACCGTCGATGACCCGTTCGTCCTGGTGGTCGTCGACGAGGTGGCGTTCCTGACCGCCTACCAGTCCGACAAGGACCTCAGGCGGCGCATCGCCGCTGCCCTGGCCACGCTCACTACCCAGGGGCGCGCGGTCGGCGTCGGCGTGCTGGCGGCGCTCCAAGACCCCCGCAAGGAGGTCATGAACATCCGCAACCTGTTCCCCGACAAGATCGCCCTCCGGCTCGACGAGTCCGAACAGGTGGACATGGTGCTCGGCGACGGCGCACGAGATCGCGGCGCGCTGGCCGATCACATCTCCCCCGTTCCCGAGTTCGGCGCAGGCGTCGGCTACGTCCGGCTGGAAACCAGTCCCGATCCGATCCGGGTCCGCGCGGCCTACGTCTCCGACGCCGACATCCGCGCCATGGCCGTCACCTTCGCTTCCGAAGGTGGTGCGTGATGCGGGTCTGCTTCCACGGCACGGCCGAAGAGATCGCGCTCGTCGCAGGCCGCCCCATGCTGGTCCTGCTGACCGCCCGCGACCTGCCGCGACTGAGGGTCTTCGAGGTCTTTCACCCGCACGTGCTGCGTCACCCCTACCAGGAGCGCTACCGGCTGTGCGCCGACCTGACCGAGACAGAGGTGAACGACCATGCGTGAGCTCGCCTACCTCCTCGATGGGCTGCGCTGCTCATCCTGCCTGACCGAGAACACGCTCTGGATGGACCTGGCGGCGGGCCTGGTCGAGTGCCGCGAATGCGGCCAAGGGGCGCTCATCCTCAACGACGATGGGGAGGAGCCGTGACCTACGACCGCTCCCTGCCTCGCGCCGAACGTCAGCGCATGCCCAGAGCACGCGACGTGGCCCGAGAGGTCGCTAAGGAGCACGGCGTCTGCATTCGGCCCGTCGCGCTCAAGCGCCTCGACATCCACACCGGACAGAGCGAGATCATCGATGTCCCGTGCGGGGCAACGCTGGAGGCCGTCTGCCCGCCGTGTGCCAAGCGCAACCGGCAGCTTCGCATGGCGCAATGCCGGGAAGGCTGGCACCTCGAACACGAACCGACCATCACGCCGGATGAACCCAGCGAGGAGCAGCGCTGGCTCGTCGAGTTCCGCGCCGACATGCAAGCCCAGCGTGATCATGCCCTCCAGGCGGGCGAAGACACCACCGACCTGGACGCGGTCATCACCGGTCTTAATGAGGAGATCAACGCGGCGGGCATGCGGGGCAACGTTCTGGGCGGTGCGGTGCCCAAGCGCAACCGCTCGACCAGGCGACGACAGGATGCCCCGGACCTACCCAAGCGGAAGATGACGGCCACGACCCTGGGGCAAACCTTCGAGGCTCGGAACGGCAAGGTCTACCGGCCCTCGCTCTTCGTCACGCTCACCCTGCCCTCTTACGGCAAGATCAAGAACGGGATACCGATCGATCCCGGCACCTACGACTACGCGCGGGCTGCCCGGGACGCGCTGCACTTCTCCAAGCTGGTGGATCGCTTCGTGCAGAACCTCCGCCGTGTCGCGGGCTATGACGTGCAGTACTTCGCCTCGGTGGAGTTTCAGAAGCGGCTCGCGCCGCACCTGCACATGGCCGTCCGGGGCACCCTCCCACGCGTCGAGATCAAGCAGATAGCGGCGGCCACCTACCACCAGGTTTGGTGGCCTCAGGCCGACCATGCGGCGTTCGAGGGCGAGCATCTGCCGGTATGGGAGCAAGGGACCGGCTACCTCGACCCCGACACGGGAGAGGTGCTGCCCACCTGGGACGAAGCTCTCGACCAGCTCGACGCCGACGAGGACGCTCGGCCACTCCACATGATCCGCTTCGGGGAACAAGTGGACGTCAAGGGCGTGCTCGCCGGCACCCCGGACGCCGACCAGTGCATCCGCTACCTGTCCAAGTACCTGACCAAGTCCCTCGGCGAAGCCCTCGACAGCCAAGCCCAGAGAGACCACGCAGCCCGCTTCGTCGAAGCTCTTCGATACGAGCCATGCTCGCCGACATGCCCGAACTGGCTGCGGTACGGCGTGCAGCCCAAGGACGCTAAGGCCGGCATGGCTCCGGGCCGCTGCCGTTCCAAGGCCCACAAGCCCGAACACCTCGGCTACGCAGGCCGTCGCGTCCTGGTCTCCCGCAAGTGGAGCAACAAGACCCTCGCCGAACACAAGCAGGACCGACGCACATGGGTCCTGGAAGCCCTCGGCCAGACAGACCAACCGACCGACCCACACCGCTACGTCTGGAAGCCCGTCCCGGCCGGAGACGCCAACGTGCCCCCACTGGCCGTACGCCTTCTCCGCGCCGTCGCCGAACGACGACGCTGGCGCGCCCACATGGCCCGACTCCAAGCCGAAGCAGAGGGCCAAGATCTTTCGGCAATTCGAGAGGAGGCAGCGTGATGGACCCTCTGTTCTATCGCCCCAAGGATGCGGCCGTGCTTCTCGGCATGAGCCGTACGGCTGTCTTCCGGCTCATCAAGACCGGTGAACTCAAGTCGATCAAGGAAAACGGCTACCGCCTCGTGCCGCGGTGGGCTCTGAGGGAATTCGCCCGTGCCTTGGAGGCCAAGGCGGGCCTGGCCGGAACGGAGGATGCGGCGTGATGGCGAAGAAGCCGAACGGGCGATCCTCCATCTACCTGGGCAAGGACGGCTACTGGCACGGCTGGGTCACCGTGGGTATCAAGCCCGATGGTTCCCCTGATCGTCGTCACCGGATGGCCAAGACAGAGGCCGAAGTAACCCAGAAGGTCAGCGAACTGGAGGGCAACCGCGAGAGCGGACAAGTCATCAAGCCTGGTCGCGTACCGACCGTCGCCGAGTGGATGACCGAGTACCTCGATGTGATCTGTGAACGTCTGGTCGCCTCAGGCAAGATGGCGCCGCGTACGCTGGCCGACTACCGCTCCAAGAACCGTCACTGGATCGTGCCCCTCCTCGGCCGACACCGGCTGAACCGACTCGCTCCCGAACATCTCGACGCGGCGTACACGACGATGCTGGCCAAGGGCCGATCCACGAGCACCGTACTGAAGGTGCATCGGATCCTCTCGCGAGCGCTCAAGATAGCCGTGCGCCGTGGCAAGATCACCCGGAACGTAACCACGCTCGTGGAAGCACCCACGGCAGCGGAAACGGAAATCGAGCCGCTGTCACGCGAGGAAGCGCGCCGCATCCTCGACGTGGCCAAGACCAAGCGAAACGGCGTCCGCTGGTCGGTAGTGAGGAGCCCGGCGTTTTCCGGACACGTCCCAAATGAACTATATGGTCGACTCTATCACGCAACCGACTGATTATCGAACCATTCGTCGAGGACTTCGAGCGGCGGTCGATAACCGAGCCCTGAATG